>CAMCGI010000121.1 GCA_945874205.1 Francisella tularensis subsp. holarctica | reverse complement strand
CAACAAAAAGGCAAGCTAGAAGACATGTTTAAAGGCATGACTGAAGGCGATGTCAAAGTGGTTAATATTGTCCTTAAAGCGGATGTACAGGGTTCTATTGGTGCTTTGTCGAGTTCGTTAGAGAAGTTATCAACCGATGAAGTGCGTGTTAAAATCATCTATTCAGCTGTGGGTGGTATCACCGAATCTGATGTTGATTTAGCCATTTCTGCTAATGCGATTATGTTTGGTTTCAATGTGCGTGCTGATGCAGGTGCTAAGCGTCGTATTGAGCAAGAAGGCGTCGATATTCACTACCATAGTATTCTTTATGAAGTAGTAGAAGAAGTTCGTAATGCCATGTTGGGCAAGTTAGAGCCTGAGTTCAAAGAAGAAATTATCGGTACTGCTGAAGTGCGTGCGGTCTTTAGTTCACCTAAATTTGGTGCAATTGCAGGCTGTATGGTTGTTGATGGCATGATTAAACGTACTAATCCGATTCGTGTATTGCGTAACAATGTGGTTATCTACACAGGAGAATTAGAATCGTTACGTCGTGTTAAAGATGATGTTAACGAAGTGCGTCAAGGCTTTGAATGTGGTATTGGTGTTAAAAACTATAACGATGTTAAAGTGGGCGATCAAATCGAAGTCTACGAGCGCGTTCAAGTGAAGCGGACCTTGTAAGTATGGCGAAAGAGTTTTCTCGTGCGCGTCGTATTGAGCAACAGATTCTAAAAGAAATTGCGAATTTGTTGCGTTTTGAACGTAAAGATCCGCGTTTAGCGTGGGTAACGCCTGTTGAAGTGCGTTTATCTCCTGATTATTCGATTGCCAGCATTTATGTGGGCGTAATGGGAAAATCGGGCGATGAAGCACAGCAAATTATGCGTGTGTTAGGGGATGCTGCGGGATATTTTCGTAGTGAGCTAGGCAAACGCATGAAGTTACGCATGACACCACAATTGCGTTTCTTTTACGATTCAGTCGAAGATGAAGCGCAAAAAGTGGATGCATTATTACGTAAGGCATCGGCATTATCTGCTGAAGTGGTGGTTGATGATGCGTCTGTAACTTCTGATAATGTTGCTAAAGCTAATGGCGCAAGTTAACGGTATTCTTTTACTCGACAAGCCCAAGGGCATAACGTCTAATGCAGCATTGCAAAAGGTACGTTATAAACTGGGTGCAGATAAAGCAGGACATAGTGGCACACTCGACCCTATGGCAACAGGATTGTTGCCAATTGGTGTGGGGCAGGGTACTAAAGTCTTGCCTTATTTGCTCGATGGGCATAAACGCTATCTAGCAGAAATAACACTGGGTTCAACCACGACAACAGCCGATGCTGAGGGTGAAATACGAGATATTTTACCTGTTCCTTCATTAGATTTTTATCAAATTCAATCTGTCTTATCCTTGTTTATGGGACGTGCTCAACAAGTTCCCCCTATGTATTCGGCACTCAAGCGTGATGGTCGTCCGCTGTATGAGCTAGCGCGTGCGGGGATTACGGTTGAGCGTGAAGCGAGACAAGTCACTTTTTTTGCAATCGATTTATTATCCTTCGAAGATAATCGCTTAGTGGTGCAAGTTTGGTGTTCTAAAGGCACTTATATCCGTACACTAGCAGAGGATATTGGTGCTATTTTAGGTTGTGGTGCTCATTTAAGTCAGCTTAGACGCTTAGGAGTAGCTGGTTTTGACCCGATTAGCGAGCCAGAAGCACGTCAATGGGCTTGGTGTCCGTGGCCGTCTGCGTTAGAGGGTGCTTTTGAAGGGTATTTGTTGCCATTAGATTGTGCTTTAAGGCATTTAGATCGTATTACTGTAACTGAAGCAGTTTTGCACCGTCTTGCACAAGGACAAAAAATATCAGTACAAGATTTAGAAGCTCCAATATTGGCTGAACATCCTTTGCGTCTATACGATGAATTGGGGCAGTTTTATGGTCTTGGTAAGGCAACGCCTTATCAGGGGCTGATGCTTGAGCGATGGATGTATTAGTATGTATTGTTTTTATAGGCTACTTTTGTTATTGTTAACACATTATTTATTAAAGAGAGAAACATAATGAGTATGAATATGACGACTGAAGAGATGGTTGCTTATTTTCGTAAAAACTTGATTTGTGAAACGCTAACACGTCAAGAAGTTGCTGCCTTGCGTGAGTACTTGCAAGATGTCACTTTCAAAAAAGATCAAATCATTGCTGAAATTGGTGATGTTGGTGATTCGCTTTATTTTGTTGTTTCTGGAAAATCAGCCTTATTTCGTGAAGAAGAAGGGGATGAAGTTAAAGTTGCTAGCATGAAAGAAGGCACGCTTGTGGGAGAAATGTCATTTTTTGACCGTAAACCACGTAATGTGCGCATCAAAGCAGAATCTAAAAATGTTCAGATGTTGGTATTGACGCGTGCAATGTATCAGCGTCTTAAAATCGAACATCCTATTATTGCGGTTAATTTACTCGAAAATGCAATTGTGAGCTTAGATTATCTTATTCGTCATATGGGAGAAGATATTGCTAACTTAAATCATTATTTTTATGGTAACGGTCGTCATTAAGTATGTCAGCAACTAAAAAAACGATTCTTGTTGTTGATGATGTTCCCGATAATATTCGACTCATTATTGATCTTCTAAAACACAAGTACACAGTGCTTGTTGCCAATGGTGGTGCTAAAGCCTTAGAGATATTAAGCAAAGTGCCCGTTATTGATCTTGTTTTGCTTGATATTATGATGCCAGACATCAACGGTATCGAAGTAATGAAGCAGATGGCTGCAAATCCTAATTGGAAAAAGATTCCTGTTGTATTTTTAACCGCAGATGCGCGTGGTGATACCTTGTGGAATGGGTTTGATTTAGGTGCTAAAGATTATATTTTAAAGCCGATTGTGCCAGAGATTTTGCAAGTACGGGTTCAAGAATATCTAGAAGACTAATAAAAGAGTATAAAAAATGGGCGTATCTATTGATGAACTTATTGTCACAGAAACCGATTTGGACGGCAATATTACCTATTGTAATGACGCATTTTTGCGTGTTTCTCAGTATGACCGTACCGAAGTATTGGGTGCTAGCCATAGTATTGTGAAACATCCAGATACGCCACCTGAGGTGTTTAGGGTGCTGTGGCATAACCTCAAGCGGGGTCGTCCATTTTGTTGTACCTTTAAGAATAAAGCGAAAGATGGCTCATCTTATTGGGTTAAGCGTTATCTTGCACCCCACTGGAATGAAAAGGGTGAAATAGTGGGCTATATGTCATCTGGGCATCTTGTTACGCCAGAGGACATTGCACAGTTAGAGAGTAACTATAAAAATGGTGGCTCGAGTCGGCATCAGTTATCAACTCAAGAAAATCCACAACAGACGCAAGGCATCAGTTTATTATTCAGCATAATCGGTATTGTTGCCACAGCGGTGTTGGCGTTTGCTGATATGCCATTATTGTTTTCTATTTTATTGTTTTTAGTGGTCGTCGCTTCTTTTATTGTGGCTTATCGTCAGATAGTAAGCACGACACGAGATGCCATAACGGTAGCAAAATCGTTTAGTATTGCTACAGCAAAAAAAGATTGGCTTTTCATAAAAACAACCAATTCTACCTTGCAAATTATTGTTGATCGGATGAATAGTCGCTTAGTTGAGCTTGACTTGAAGCGAGCACATAGCAGTGAAACTGCGGTAAAGCTCAATACCCTTAATATCATTGTTGCCAATGCCAATATGCCCATTATGTATATTGGTGTCGATGATATTATCGTTGATACCAATGAGGTAATGAAGCATTTTCTTGAACATGCACAGGATCGTATTCGTGGTAGTAATCTGAGTTTTGAAGCAGATAAAGTAGTTGGTTCTCACATTAATACTTTTTTACCTATTCTAACTGCATTAGTTCGGAGTGTGAAAAAAACGCGATCTGAAAAACTAGCACTTCGTTTTGGCGGCTATGACTGGCTAGTCAAGGCAGACATGATTACTGATAGCAGCTCAGGTACAGAAAAAATGGCGGGTATTGTGCTTTATTGGTCGGATATTACTGCGGATTTAAACTTATCGCTCGCACTAAATAAAAGTATGGTTTCTGCCCAACAGGGTGCTATGACATTTAACTTAACTGCAAGTGATTTTGGTGAAAAATATAAAGACATTATTATTCGATTTAACGCACTATTATCACACTATCAAAATGTGATTAAAGCCTTTATTGGTGTCTCTTTAAATATGGCAGATGGTAACTTGTCTGAGCGTGTTTATGAGGTAGGTGTTAAAGGTGAGTTGGGGTTGCTACAAAGCTCAATGAATACCGCTATGGACAACCTAAGTAGTCTGATTATTGAGTTACGTAGTAAAACGACCGTGGTTGACTCCGAGATTGGTAAAATTTCGTTGGGTATTGATGAATTTGTAAACGGGTTTAGTACGCAAGTTGATACAACCAATCAAGTGTTTTCGACTCTTAAGAGTGCGTCAGAGGTTATTACCTCTACGACGGATAAAATGGCTAATTTACAAGAAATTATTAAGCAAAGTAGCCAAAACTCCGAAGAAGCCATGCTGGCCATGACTGCAAGTCGCTTGGCAATGGAAAGAGTAACTCATGCTAGTCAACGTGTTAGAGATATTACTAAGCTAATCGATGGCGTTGCCTTCCAAACAAACCTACTTTCTCTTAACGCTGCCATCGAAGCGGCGCGTGCGGGCGAGCATGGACGTGGATTTGCTGTTGTGGCAGCCGAAGTGCGTGGACTGGCACTAAAAACAGCGCAAATGGCGAAGGAAATCGGTGGACTGATTACGCAAACGGTTGATGAAATCCAAGTTAGTAATACGCTAATTACACAAACAGCCGACAAGATGTCTGTTATTAATGAGCAAAGTCGCAGTATGAATGACATGGTTATAGAGGTGTCAGAGATTGCTAAAGGAAGTTCTAATAGCATTAACGAGACCAGTATGGCGTTGGGTATGGTCGATTACTTGGCACGCCAAAGTGCTGAGCGTATTCAAGGATTAGCTGCTTCTGCACGCGAAATTCAAGGTCAAGTACAGAAAATGGCTGGCTCTATGGATAAGTTTAGTACTAATGTCATGGATGTTGATATGGACATTCCATTTGCAGCAGCAGAGTTTGTATTTAGTTATGGACGTCGTATTCTACGCTATTGGGCGATTTCGTTGATGGCGGATGTGCTAAACATCCAAGGCTCTTATCAGCGTTATCGTCCAGAAATATTTCAAGAGTGGATTGATTCGATAGATGTTGCCATTAAAGATCCTATTTATTCTGCATTAGCAGATAACATAAAAAAAATGATCGCTATTTTTGAAGAGTATCAGCAAAAAAAAGAATAACTCTCTGCTGATTCTTGTAGAGATCTTGTATTAAGTATCGACTCGCTAACACATATATTATTGGCGCAGCTTAATGAGCAAGAAAAGCAGTGGCTGCCTGTGCTGCTTGAAGCAAGGGAGGCGGCATCTAAAATAGGTAAAATGAATGTTGCTCAAAGTGGTATTCATAATAATAGCGAAAATAATACGTCTTCGGCTGGCGGCGATATTGATAATTCATGGATGTTTTAAGTCCTGTGGGGGGAGTCATGCCAAAAATTGAAACGGGTATTCCGGGGTTTGATCGTGTGTTGGGAGGTGGTCTGCCAGCACATAGAAGTACGCTCATTATTGGTGGTTCGGGTGCAGGTAAGACTTTGTTTGGCATTCAAATGATGGCAAACTTTGTGAATACAACGGGCAAAAATGCATTATTTATTTCTTTTGAAGAGCATCCAGAAGATTTAATTAAGAATGTCGAGCATTTTGATT
>CAMCGI010000120.1 GCA_945874205.1 Francisella tularensis subsp. holarctica | reverse complement strand
TGAATGGCCTGTTGTGTATGATTGGTTTGATCTAGTGGCGCATTCCAAAATGCCATAAGGGCATCGCCCATATATTTATCGAGCGTACCATCGTGTGTATAAACTGCTTGGGTTAATAGCGATAAAATATTGCGCGTTAGTGCAACAGCCTCTAGGGTAGGCATTTGCTCAGTCATGGTCGTAAAGCCTGCAATATCAGCAAATAGGACAGTAACGTATCGTTGTTGTGGCTGAAGCATTGTTTCATTGGGTTGGGCTAAGGCTTGCTTAAGTAAATGCGGTGGTAAGTAATCCTGAAACAAACGATAAATACGTTGACTCTGACGTTTAATTAGTGACCACTCTAATGCAGACTGACTTGCAAGCCATAAAAGCAGGACAAAAATAGGCAGTGCAATATCGGGTAGTGAATATCCTTTTAAATAGTCTGTGCTGACCCAATATAACCATAATATTGAGCTAAGCAGCACAAAAATTAATCCATAACGAATTCCCCATCGCATTAAAATAAGTGATAGCAAAAAAGAAGATATAATTAAAAACAATATTACATTGGGTCCAGCAACTTCTCGCGTCTCGTTATCGTTTAATAGGTGCGTTAATATTTGAGCATGAACGCTCATCCCTGGCGTGACTGCGGCTAAGGGCGTTACCACACGATCGGATAATCCAAGTGCAGAAGAACCGATAATAATTGATTTGTGTTCAAGAAAATGTTCAGGTAGTTCTTTTACTAAAATTTGCCACGCTGGAATAACGGTAAAAGAAGATAAGTTTTGCCGATAAGGAATTGACCATAATCCCTCTTTGTCTGTACATAGTGATAATTTTTCGCCTGCAAACGGATAAAGGCAATGATTGTATATAACAGGATGAAGTGCTTTTTGTTTTATTTGAGCCAACATAGCAAGTGCGAGCATAGGATAACTTTGGTTTTTCCAGTTAACAATGGGAAAGATATAACGTATTTTTCCATTGCTATCGGGTGTAGGTGAAATATGTCCTGTTTTTCCTGTAGCAGCTAATGAAGCAAAGTTTCCTAAATAGCCTTTAGCATTAGGTGCACTGCCTTGTATAAAAACGCCATCGCCTGTTTCTCCTATCGCTAAAGGCGGTGTTTGACCTTGATAATCCCATACGAGGGCAATGATACTGTTTGTGTTATGTACGCTTTGAACAAGTAAGTTATCTTCTTGATTGTTTTTAGGTTCTGGAAAAATAATATCTAACCCGATGATACGAGTGTGATAATAATCAGAAAGTGTATCAATCAGTGAAGCAATATGTGCGCGAGACCATGGCCAAGAACCGATTAATTCTAGTGACGTTTCATCAATGTCGATAAGAATAACATCATCAATGGGTGTGTCAGAAGCAAGCTTTTGCGTTAAAAAGTCCTGTGTGAGCGATGATGCTTGTCGCCACAATGAAGGCTCAACCAGCATAAGTGTTAGCGTTAATAGTGATAAGCTTGTCCATAACACAATACGCCAGCGCATTTAATTATTCCATAATGGCTAAAGAAAAATAATCAGTAATAATAAGCTTTGCCAATAAAGCAAGTCGCTGCGATATAATAACTCAAATAAGAACACCAAGGTAAGCCAACTATGCTGCTAATGATTGATAACTACGATTCTTTTACCTACAACCTCGTTCAGTATTTTGGCGAGTTGGGACAAGAAGTCGAAGTGATTCGTAATGACCAAATTGACCTAGAAGGGATTGCACGTCTTAATCCAAAGTATCTCATTATTTCACCAGGTCCTTGTAGTCCGACTGAAGCTGGCGTGTCTGTGCCTGCGATTCAACGCTTTGCAGGGAAAATTCCGATTTTGGGTGTTTGTTTGGGACATCAAAGTATTGGGCAGGCGTTTGGCGGCAATATTGTGCGTGCCAAACACGTCATGCATGGTAAAACGTCTCCTGTTTATCATCATAATGTCGGTGTATTTGCTGATATTCCTAGCCCTGTTACCGTTACGCGTTATCACTCATTGGTGATTGAGCAACAAACCTTGCCCGACTGTTTAGAAGTAACGGCATGGACGAATAATCCCGACGGTAGCATCGAAGAAATTATGGGGGTGCGTCATAAAACACTTCCTATCGAAGGCGTGCAATTTCACCCTGAAAGTATTTTGACTGAGTTTGGGCATCAGATGCTAAAGAATTTTTTGGAGCAGCACGCATGAATACCCCTAAAGTTTGGTTAGAAACGCTGCTCTCTAAACAGAATTTAACGTCTGAACAAATGACGGAAATGATGCAAGCCTTGATGTCGGGTGAAACTACTGCAGCGCAAACAGCGGCATTATTGATTGCTTTGCGTGCAAAAGGCGAAAGTATTGAAGAGATTGCTGCTGCTGCTAAGGTTATGCGTAGCCTAGCAACAGGTGTTGCTGTTGATCATCCCGAAACCCTTATTGATACCTGTGGTACAGGGGGTGATGGTCAGCATACCTTTAATATTTCGACAACGGTTGCCTTTGTCGTTGCAGCAGCGGGTGGGCGAGTTGCCAAACATGGCGGACGTTCGGTGACATCAAGTTCTGGCAGTGCTGATGTGCTGGAATTGGCTGGTATTCATTTGTCACTAACTCCCGATGCGTTAGCTGAGTGTATGCGTGAAACAGGTGTTGCTTTTATGTTTGCGCCAGCACACCATAGTGCTATGAAGCATGTTGTGCCTGTACGTCGTGAGTTGGGGGTGCGCACGATTTTTAATTTGTTAGGACCGTTAACGAATCCTGCAGGAGCGCAACGTCAAGTAATGGGTGTATTCTCCTTGCAGTGGCTAGAACCGATAGCACAGGTACTCAAATCATTGGGTAGCAAATCAGTGTGGGTTGTTCATGCTGATGATGGGCTAGACGAAATTTCGATTGCAGCATCAACGCGTGTTGTGGCATTGTCTGAACATGGTGAGCTAACCCATTTAAGCGTTGCGCCTGAAGATGTCGGTTATGTACGTCAGCCTTTATCGCTCATTCGCACCACCAGCAAAGAAGAAAGCTTGGCAATGCTACTACGCGTGTTGAATAACGAAGCAGGCGCATGGCGCGATATTGTTTGCCTTAATGCGGGTGCTGCCTTATTGGTCGCAGGATTGGTGCATTCGTTTACCGAGGGCGTGCGTTTAGCAGAAGACGTGATTGCCACTGGTAAAGCCAAAGCAAAGTTTGAGCAGGTTGTTGCCTTATCGCAACAGTTAGGGAAAAAAGATTAAGTTATGTCAAAATCCAATATTTTAGAGAAGATTATTGCTCGTAAATGGCAAGAGATTGAGCAAGCTAAAGCAGCTATTGCACAAGCAGACTTAGTTGAAAGGGCAAAAAAAATGCCACCAGCAAAAGAGTTTACAGGGGCGTTATTAGACAAAGCACAAGCAAAACAGTCGGCTGTGATTGCTGAAATTAAAAAAGCATCGCCTTCTAAGGGGGTTATTCGGGAAAACTTTGACCCAGTAGCCATTGCGCAAGCTTATGCCCAGCACGGCGCAACGTGTTTATCAGTATTGACGGATGTCGATTTCTTTCAAGGTAGTCTCGATATTTTCCGTGCTGTGCGTGCCGCTGTCGATTTGCCGATGATTCGCAAAGATTTTATTGTTGATGATTACCAGATTATCGAAGCGCGTGCCGCAGGGGCTGATGCCATTCTACTAATCGTTGCTGCCCTTGATGATGCCCAGTTAGCGCATTTGTATCAAACAGCAACCGATTGGGGTATGAGTATCTTAGTCGAAGTGCATGATCGTGAAGAGTTAGTGCGCGCGCTGAAACTACCGTTAAGGCTAGTAGGAATTAATAATCGTAATCTCAAAACCTTTGATGTTACGCTCGATACCACGATTAATATGTTGACACAAATTCCAGAAGGGGTTGTTGTCGTGACTGAAAGTGGTATTTTCACCAGCGAAGATGTCGCGCTCATGCACAAACATGATGTTTATGCTTTTTTAGTCGGCGAAGCCTTTATGCGTGCTGAAAATCCAGGTGTGGCGTTAGCTAATTTATTTTCAGAAGGAAACAATGAATGAAAGCAACCGTAAAATGGTTAGATAACCGTGTCTTCGTTGGTCAGTCAGGTAGTGGTCATGCAGTCGTTATGGATGGTCCTCCCGAAGCAGGAGGTCAGAATTTGGGTCCTCGCCCGATGGAAATGTTGTTGTTAGGCATGGGGGGGTGTGCTAGCTTTGATGTCGTATCGATTTTAGAAAAAATGAAGCAGCCGATTAATGGCTGTGTCGCTGAAATAAATGCTGAACGTGCTGAAAATGAGCCTAAGACGTTTACTAAGATCAATTTGCATTTCAAAATTTCAGGCAATGTGGAAGAAGCTAAAGCTGCACGCGCGGTAAAATTATCAGCAGAAAAGTATTGTTCTGCTTCTATTATGTTAGGCAAGATGGCAGAGATTACGCATAGTTTTGAGCTTGTTTCTGATACGGTATGATCGGACAACCCATGCCTTACTTAGTTAAGGTGTGTGGGTGATCGGAAAGTGGTTTCTTGTATTAATCTGGCTGATTGGGTTGGTGCTGGTAACTTTTCCTATCTTTGCACTGGCCAAAGAGCAATCGAATCAGCCAGACATCTCGGTCATGTCTTTGCAGTTGTCGGGGGTTGAGGGTGCGTTAGCCGCTAACGTTCGCGCTTGGCTTCCCCCTTTACCAGTCTGTCAGGCGCAGCCATTACAACAACAGTTATGGTTGCGACAAGCGCAAAAGAATAGTATTAATGCTTTGCAAGCCTTGGGCTATTTTTCGGCACAAATCCATATCAGTATCGATACAAGAACACAAGCTGATTGTGCATTGTTACTGCTTGATATTGAAGCAGGGCAGCCCGTGCGTTATCGTCACTTGTTGTTGCAGTTACAAGGCGAAGGAGTAGAGGATAACGTCTTACAATCGGTTATGACGAAACATGGTTTTGTGGTCGGTGAGCCATTAAATCAGGGCGAGTATGAGGCGTTCAAAGCAAGGCTTACTTCTAGCTTGCAAGCACGGGGTTATCTCGAAGCGCATTTTGAACAGCAGCAAGTGTTGGTTGATCGCCAAGCATTGAGTGCTGACATCACGTTATTACTACAAACGGGCACACGTTACCAGTTCGGTGCTTTTCAGCTACATCAAGACTTTTTAGATGATGCCTTTGTTCAGCGTTATGTATTCCTTAAAGCTGGAGAAGGCTTTGATGCTGATGCTTTGACAGGGGTGTCGCAACGCTTAGCTGCTAGTGGCTATTTTGATGATGTGCGTTTGCGTCAGGTACATGATGATGCTTTTGCTCATGAAATTCCTGTCGATATTTTTCTTACACCGCGTAAGCGCATGCACTATGCCTTTTCAGTGGGCTATGGTTCGGATACGGGCGAGCGCGTTGGTGCTGAAGTTAATCGACGCTGGTTGAATCGTTTGGGACATCAGTGGTCAGCAAGTGCACAGTATTCACTTAAAAAGCAAAAGCTAGAAAGCCATTATCTGATTCCCTTAGATAATCCGCTAAAAGACAAACTTGACTGGTCGTTGGTTTTTCAGTATGAGCAAAATGATAATTGGGGTCAAAGCAGTAGTATTCGCTTCGGTCCGCAGTATATACATGAGTTAGAGGATGGTTGGACGGGGATTGTCTTTGTTGAAGGCATGGATGCACAAACCACTTTTTTGGGCGATCCTGTGCGCGAAGGACAATTTTTGATGCTAGCAGCCTGTCGCGCATAAGCTCACAGAAAGACCAAAGAACTCAATACGCCTAAAAAATTGAGCAAAACGGGGTGATTTTAGACCTAAAAACGCATTTTCACAGCAATTATCCCCTTTTATCCAAATTTTGGACGTAATACCGCC
>CAMCGI010000119.1 GCA_945874205.1 Francisella tularensis subsp. holarctica | reverse complement strand
ACTTCATGTACCAGTTGACGATCGATATAAATTAACGCAGTGCCATTAGCATCAATACTAACCACATGTTGTTCCCAAAGTTTATCGTAAAGCGTTTTTCCAGACATTTACTGCCCCTTTTCATCCTTTTTTTATAAACAAAAAAGCACCGTTTCGCACGGTGCTCTTCTTGTATCAACCAACTTAAGCAGTAGGTTGAGCCACATCTTTCATGGTTAGGCGAACCTTACCCATTTTGTCGATTTCTAATGCCAAGACATTAACCATCTGACCTTCGCTCAGATACTTATTCACATCTTCCACACGCTCATGCGCGATTTGAGAAATATGAACTAACCCATCTTTACCAGGTAAGACGTTAACAAACGCACCAAACTCAACAATACGCACAACCTTACCTGTGTAAGTTTTGCCCACTTCAATTTCAGCCGTAATGCCTTCGATAATACGACGCGCTTCATCGGCAGCAGCTTTAGTGACAGAAGCGATTTTAATCGTACCATCATCTTCAAGCTCAATCGTTGTGCCTGTCTGCTCAGTAATGCTACGAATAGTTGCACCACCTTTACCGATGACTTCACGAATTTTATCAGGATTAATTTTGAATACCGTAAAGCGAGGCGCCCATTCAGACACTTCTGCACGAGGACGCTCAATCACTGCGTTCATAATGCCTAAAATATGTAAACGACCATCTTTCGCTTGATTCAGTGCAACATCCATAATCTCTGGCGATACACCATTGATTTTAATGTCCATCTGTAAGGCAGTCACGCCATTCGCCGTACCAGCCACTTTAAAGTCCATATCACCAAGGTGATCTTCATCACCCAAGATATCAGAAAGAACTGCAAAGCGATCGCCTTCCTTAATCAAGCCCATCGCAATCCCTGCAACAGGTGCTTTTAATGGCACGCCTGCATCCATCATCGACAATGATGAACCACAAACAGAAGCCATTGAGCTAGAACCATTAGATTCTGTAATTTCAGAAACAATACGAATTGTGTAAGGCCAAACTTCTTGTGTCGGTACCATTGGGAATACGCTGCGACGCGCTAGGTTACCATGACCAATTTCACGACGACCTGGTGCACCCAAACGACCTGTCTCACCCACTGAATACGGAGGGAAGTTGTAATGCAATGCAAAACGATCACGATACGCACCCATTGCCAAATCGTCAGTGATTTTAGCATCGGTTTCTGTACCTAGCGTAGTCACTACCAACGCCTGAGTTTCACCGCGTGTGAATAACGCTGAGCCATGCACGCGTGGCAATACACCCACTTGTACATTAATCGGACGAATGGTTTTGGTATCACGACCATCAATACGTGCTTCACCTGCTAGGATACGACCACGAACAATGCGCTCTTCCATTTTACCAAAGGCATTTTCAACAGCACGCGCAGCAAAAGCAGGCTCATCGCCGCCAGCTAGGGTTGCAATCGCTTCATCACGCAAAGCACCAACAGCAGCATAACGAATTTGCTTCTTCGTTTCCATATAAGCATCACCTAAACGAACAGCAACCAAGTCTGTTAACGCTTTTGTTAATGCTGTATCTTCTTCTGGTGGTGTCCAATCCCAAGGTGCTTTACCTGCATCTTCAGCAAAAGCACGAATTGCTGCAATCGCTGTTTGCATTTGATGATGACCAAACACCACCGCACCCAACATAATTTCTTCTGATAATTCTTTCGCTTCCGACTCGACCATTAATACCGACTGACTTGTGCCAGCGACTAATAATTCAAGCTCTGTATTTGCCATCTGTGTGCGCGATGGATTCAGAATATATTTACCATCTGTGTACGCAACACGCGCACCACCAATAGGACCATCAAACGGAACACCCGACAATGCTAAGGCAGCCGAAGCACCAATCATAGCAGGAATATCTGCTGGAATTTCTGGATCTAAAGCAACCAAGGTTGCAATGACCTGCACTTCATTAAAGAAGCCTTCTGGGAAAAGCGGGCGAATCGGGCGATCGATTAAACGCGATGTCAGAGTTTCCGCATCAGACAATTTACCTTCACGCTTACCATAACCCCCTGGGATTTTACCCGCAGCGTAAGACTTTTCCTGATAATGAACGGTCAAAGGGAAAAAATCTTGACCTGGTGCTGCTTTTTTGGCTGCAACCACGGTAACTAAGAGCTGAGTGTCTCCCATTTTAACCATAACGGCACCGTCTGCTTGACGTGCAATCTCACCTGTTTCTAAAGTGACGTTGTGCTGACCATATGGGAAGGTAATGCTTTTTTTATTAAACACAGATAATGCCTTTTGCGATAACAATAACAAAGATGAAAAAAAAGCCTATCATTACTGACAGGCTTTTTATGGGCGTAAAATTACTTACGCAGCCCTAAACGAGCAATCAACGTTTTATAACGTTCATGATCTTTACGGTTCAGATAGTCTAACAGCTTACGACGTTGAGCAACTAAACGCAATAAGCCACGACGTGAATGGTGATCTTTTTTATGCGTTTTGAAATGTTCAGTCAACTCAACGATACGTGTTGTCAACAAAGCAACCTGAACTTCAGGTGAGCCAGTGTCGTTAGCAACAGTGCCGTACTGCTCGATAATCGATGCGGTTTGTTCTTTAGATAAAGACATGTAATCTACTCCTAGGATCGGCTCAATAATAAACATTCCCCACAGCCGATAGCAGGGAATAGGTAATTATAGCTGAAACAAAGACTTTACCACAACTGATTTAGCCTAAAATTATGCTGCGCGTTGCTCATCAAAACGCTTGTTAAGCTGTTGCAAGGCATTATCAAAATCAAAGTTTTCTATCGCAGCAAAAACAGAGGTTGCAACCGATTTTCCTAAATACTGTTCTATTTTTGTTTGGTGTTGATACCAAAGATCAATAACAATGCCATTATATTGCATTAAAGCCTCTTTCAATGCCTCTAAAACTTGTACAATGTCAGCATCAGCATCAGCATCAGCATCAGCATTTATTGTGGAAACAGTTAATTCTAATGTACTTAATTCGTCACTATCTTCTTCTGTTATCTCTTTATCTGTCGCAACTTGTGCATAAATCATTATGGTAAAAACAGAACCCTGTCCTAATTCTGAAGAGAGATGAATTTCACCCCCCATTAACGTCATTATTTTATGACTAATTGCAAGTCCTAAACCTGTTCCACCAAATTTTCTACTAATTGTTTGATCTGCTTGTGTGAAGTCATTAAATAATTTACTTTGCTCTTCTTTAGCAATACCAATACCGCTATCTTTTATACTGATACGAATTAAATGAACACGATCACTCTGAGGAATTTGCTCAACTATAATATAAACATAACCTTGTTGGGTAAACTTTAGGGCATTAGAAATTAAATTCCCAACAACTTGGCGTAAACGCGCCTCATCTAGCATCACAGCAGGTAATTTTTTTAATGTTTGCATTTGCGACTGATCAACGGAAAATAACAATCCTTTATGCTCAACTAAAATCTGATAGGTACCCATAATATGGCGAATAAACTTGAAAAGATGGACAGGCGTGGGGTCTAACTGTAATTTACCCGACTCTAGCTTAGAAAAATCAAGAATATCATTTAAGATAATCAACAACCCTTTACTCGCTTGGTAAATTTTGTCGACATAGCTTCTTTGTTGTGGTTTAAGCTGTGTTTGTAATGCAAGATATGACATACCAATAATTGCATTCATGGGGGTACGAATCTCGTGACTCATGGTTGCCAAAAAATTAGTTTTTGACTCAACCAGTGCATCCGCTTTAACTTTGGCTTGTTCTAGCTCCGCCTGATAAGAAAGTAACATCACCTTATTATCACGTAATGCTTGATTTTGCTGCGTCGAAACAGAAAACAACGTATTAACTTGATCTAATAACTGTTTTTGCTGTGTAATATCGAAAAAAGACACCACAATAGCATCAAAAAGCGCGGGATCTAATAGGTTTAACGTGAGTTTATACCAACATGTAGCCTCTTGATGAGAGAAAGTAATATCATTCGCAAGATAGTCAACATCACCCTCAAGCACTGCGCTTAATGACTGTTTCAAACGCTCGGTTAGTATTGCATCCCACAAACCAACACGCTCGCCCTCATCATAAAAAAAGCACAGTGACTTATCAGAGACAACATCCCGCCATTTATGATTACTCATAAATATACGTCCCGTTATATCCGTTACCGCAACAGGAAAAGAGAGTGACATCAACACCGCTTTTGCCATAGACAACATACCGTTATCAAAATTAACAACGGTTGTTCGGCGTTGTTGCTGCATCTTAATACAAAACAAAGTTAACTAACGATAAAATTTCTTCTTCGCTAGCAAGCCCGATTAACATTTTAGGTTCTGAAGGTTTCCAACGAATTAATACTGGCGTTAACATAACACCCACATCTAATGCACGCTCTGGATGATCTAACACATCCACAACAGACAGATCGACTACAATATTTTGCTCTCGCATTAACTCTGTAATTTTATTTACTTGACGAATCATCGTGACAGAGTTAACCGACTGACCCGAAACAAATAACTCTAATTCAATCATAGACTACCAATATTACTTTGGGTTACTATCTGCATACCGAGACGACAAAATACTTTGCAGCGCACGTTCAGTCACGGTATCCTTTACTTTTTCAAATTGATCATCAAATATGATTTCTGCCTCACTACTTGCTAACTCATTCTCTAGCACCGTCATTTGCGCTCTTATACTTTCTATTCGTGCCTTAGCTTGACGTTCACGCTGATGTTTTTCAAAGCGGTCACGATCTTGAGTTAATTGTAACTTCCCTTCCGCTTCAATACGCGCTGTTCCCATCAAGACTTGACTTCCCGCCGTATAAACGTCTGCCAAACTTAACCCCTCAGTCGATAACAATAATTCACGCACCTGATTTGAATGCGCTGAGCCACGCGATTTTACGATTGTTAATGCACGGTTGCGCTCCCCACCATTAATAGCAAAGGTTAAATGTAACCATGTATCTGCCATAGTGGAAATATGTGTGCTGGTCATTTCTGCCGACGAATCACTACTATCGATTAACGCTGTAAAAACGGTGGTAACCCCTCTCGATTTCACAAAATCTACCAACAACTCTGCCAACACATTCGCAACTTCTTGCCCACCAGCTTTCACTAATGCAGTCACGGGATCAATCACCATCATTGTTGGCTTAAACGATTCTATCAAATGACGTATTTTGAGTACATGATGATGTGCCGATGAGGACGCAGCACTCATACCCAGCATTTTCAAGTTACCTGAATCAATATGCGTTTGCAGGTGAATATTAACCGATGCCAAATTACGCACAATTTGCTCTTCTGACTCATCGAAGCTCACAAACAAGGCGCGTTCATTCATTTTGCACGATTGCTCTAAAATATTAGCACCAATTGTTGTCTTTGCAGTACCAGGAGAGCCTGATATTAAAATGGTGCTACCACGATAAAACCCACCATCTAGCAGCGTATCTAAGCGCTCGATACCTGAACCCAGTCGATCATAAAATACTTTATGCTCAAGCTCAATACCACCTTCGCGCGTTAACAGCTCAATACCACTACCATTAATCGCCATAGGAATACGATTACCCACAACCGATGCACCGCGCGATTTAATCACACGCAAGGTAGAAACAGCCACATCCGTTTCTAAGCGTCTATCTAGCTCAATAACACAATCAACCACATATTGTGCTGAATGAACCGATACACCATTCGTAAAATCGTGCGATTTAATAGTGATAATTGTCGAGAGTTGCTGATCGCGTAAAAAACGATCTAGCGCAAACATCTGTTGCAGAATAAGATGCTGATTAGGCTGCATACTGAGCAATAAATCTAAGC
>CAMCGI010000118.1 GCA_945874205.1 Francisella tularensis subsp. holarctica | reverse complement strand
GATGGACTTGTGTCTATTGATGGACGCATGGTTATTTTGACCGATATTGATAAAATAGATTTCTTCAGGGAGTAATACCAATTGGATGAACTAACCTACAAATCCATCATGGCAAACAAAGAAGAATTTGAGTTGTTTTTGTTAAATCATGATATTAAAATGCAAGTTAAACAAATTGAAAAAATTGACACCGCAGGTGCACAAATTTTAATAGGACTTATTAAAGAGAAAAAAGTTGAGCTATCGGATTTTTCCGATGCTATTCAGAGCGAATTGTTGTTTTTAGGAGTGAAATAAATGGCCAAGAAGATTTTAGCCGTAGATGATTCAAAGTCTATGCGACAAATGGTTGCTATGACATTAAAAAGTGCTGGTTTTGACGTAACAGAAGCTGAAGATGGTGTCGACGCACTTAGCAAGGCAAATAGCGGACATTTTGATCTTGTCTTGACTGATATTAACATGCCTAATATGGGTGGAATTGAGCTAACAACAAAACTTCGCGCAATGGGTAGTTATCGATTAACACCAATTATCTGTTTAACAACAGAATCATCTGATGATATGAAAGGTAAGGGTAAAGCTGCTGGTGCAACAGGTTGGATTGTTAAACCTTTTAGCCCAGAAAAATTATTAGCTACAATCAATCGCGTTTTATAATAAATCGATAATAACGACTGATTACTAACTAAACCCCAATAACCTATATTGGGGTTTTTGTGTTGTATCCTTATTTTTTAGAACGGAGCAACGCGATATTTTCCAGATTGAATTAAAACACGTACCGATTGCCCAACAACAAACTGCTCATCGCTTGCTTGTACAATTGATATAAGCTGTCCTGTATCATCCATTTTTATAGTCATCTCAAAAGCATCTGATTTATTTGCCATTTTTTCTGTCGTAGAACCTGCTATCGCGCCCACAGTTGCACCAATCAATCCGCCTAACAAGGACTCCGCCCCTCTGCCAGAACCCATTCGCGAACCAGCAACGCCACCAATTGCACCACCTGCTATTGCCCCAGTGCTTGTATTCGATGATGTTTCTATTTGTATAGGACGAATAGAAACGAGCTTAGCCATCCTAACCTCTTGCGGCTTAAGTGCTTCGGCTGATTTATAAACACTACCTGAAGGCGCAGATGCAGAACAACCTGCAATAATAATCGAACATCCCAAGAGCATGTTTAACCATAAATAACGCATAATTCCTCCACCTGATCCAAAACGCTATAATATCATGTATAACATTAGAAGCTTACAAGCATAAGTATTTTAATATCTTAACTTTTTTAATGCAAAAAACAAAAAAATACATTATAATGAAAAGCTATTTATTAAATTATCGGCATTTTGGCACAATGAGCAAAGAAGACGTCATCGAATTTGAAGGCATCGTCAGTGACGTAATGCCTAATACCATGTTTCGTGTAACCTTAGAAAACGGACACACGGTACTCGCACATATTTCTGGTAAAATGCGTAAGAATTATATTCGCATTTTGGCTGGTGATAAAGTTAAGGTAGAGTTAACTCCCTACGACTTAACAAAAGGTCGCATTACTTTTCGCGTTAAATAATCAGTATTTTTTAGCGTTAAAAAGCACGTTTATAACGTGCTTTTTTGTATTTCAATTACTAAAAAACCTGTTGCCATATAGTAGACACCTGCTCAACCCATATCGCCACTTGCGCTTGGGTAATCTTGCCTTCTTTTGATAATGCTTGTTGATGTCCAAGTACACGATAGGCACGGTAGGCATCCGACAAAGTTTCTGCACTCGCTGAATCGATAACCCCTTTTGCTGCCAAAGTTGCTAACTGACGAATATTGTCGCTGTACATAACAACATCAGGGTGCTGATGTGCCGATAACAATACCCAATATTGCACCAAGAACTCAATATCAATAACACCACCAACACCTTGCTTTAAATCAAAATGGTCTGCTGTTGACTTATCGAGATGATCTCGCATTTTTTGACGCATATTAACCACTTCTTGCTTGAGTTTATCTGTATCTCTGGGTTGGCATAAGAAACTGCGTCGCTGCGCTTCAAAGTGCTCAATAAGTACTGGACTACCTGCGATCGCACGTGTACGAATAAGCGCCTGATGTTCCCATGTCCATGCCTGATCTTGCTCATAGCGAAAAAAACTTGCTAAAGTTGGCACCAAAACACCCGATGCACCATGTGGTCGTAATTGCATATCTACTTCGTAGCCAATACCAGAAAGTGTTTGCGTTGCCAATAAACTCGATAGTTTTTGTCCTAATCGTGTAAAAAATACTGTGTTTTCAATGGGACGACTACCATCGGTTAATGCAATAGAATCTAATTGCTCATCCGATAGATAAACCATATCTAAATCTGAACCATAGCCTAATTCTAATCCACCTAATTTACCAAAACCAACAACGACAAACGGAATAATGCCAGCATTAACGCCTACAGGACTGCCATGTTTTAACGTAACAAGATGCCATGCTTTTTTTAACGTTTCACTTACAATTGCCTCTGCAATCCATGTTAAATAATCGCTTACTTTCATTAACGGTAAATTACCCATAATATCGCAAGCTGCAACACGAAAAACTTGCTCATGTTTAAAACGACGTATTACTTCCATTAACCGCTCTTCATCATCAACATCCACTAACTGGTGTGCCAACTCTTCTAATAATGCTTCTTTTGAAAGTGGTGAAAATAAAATACGCTCATCTAACAGTTGATCTAATAGTGTCGGCATTTTAACTAAATATTCTGTAAGCCAAGGGCTAGCAGTCGCAATACGTACTAATAAAACACGCGCTTGGTTACTTTCACGCAACAGCACCAAATAAGCACTGCGCTTAAGCACCGCTTGCAGTACTGATAATACTCTTTTTAAATTTTCACTTTCTTCTGTTTGCAACGCAATATCTGCTAATAACAGTGGCATTAACGCATCTAATCTTCCTTTTGCTTCAGTACTTAACAAGCCAATTTGTCTGGATTTTTGTAGTGCTATAAGTTGTTCGCGCCACGCTGTTTCGTGCTTAAGCTGCGTATTTAATGGCGCTGTGGCTGGTTGCTGCCACAAATTCAACCACTCACTCGATTGTTTATCGTGCTGTAGACCCAACACGGTATCAAAATGTGCTGACACAATCGCTCTATGTACGTTAAGTTGTTCTAAAAATGCAGTGCTATTAGCAAATCCCATCGACTCTGCAAGCAAACCCATGCGCTCAGGCTCAAGTGGTAATAAATGTGTTTGTTGATCTGCCCACATTTGTAATCGGTTTTCAACATCACGTAAAAAACAATAAGCAGTTGATAAAGACGTGACACTTTGAGCTTCTAAATAATTACGCTCTTGTAATATAGTTAACATCGGCATAAGTTCACGTCCACGTAAACGTGCATCTCTGCCACCATGTACTAATTGAAACGCTTGAGTAATAAACTCCACCTCACGAATACCACCATCACCGAGTTTAACATCTCGATCTGCGCCTTTTTTATACACTTCTAATGCAATCATGCGTTTGAGCTCACGTAAAGATTCGAGCATCGTAAAATCGGCATAACGACGATAAATAAACGGGCGCATCATCGATTCTAACTCACGAATTTCGGCTTCTTTTCCCGTAATAGCGCGTGCCTTGACCATAGCATAACGTTCCCAAGGACGACCATGCACTTGATAATACTGTTCAAACCCATCAAAGCTATGTACTAACTGTCCCGCTGTACCAAAGGGGCGCAAACGCATATCGACACGAAACACCATGCCATCAGCGGTAACAGTATTGAGTAGGTTATTAAGCATCTGACCCACCTTAGTAAAGAACTCCTCATTACTAATGCTACGCTCTCCCCCACTGGTCATCCCTTTTTCGGGAAAAACAAAGATTAAATCAATGTCAGATGAATAGTTTAACTCTCGACCACCCAGCTTACCCATCCCTAAAATGATCAACTCCTGTACCTGATCAGAATGCTCACCAATAGGCTGACCCCATTTGGGCGTAAGCTGCTCAAATACCCAACGATAACTTAACTTAATAAGCGAATCTGCAAGCTGCGAAGCATCGGCTAACGTTTCTGATAAATTGCCTATTTTTGCTAAATCACGCACAGCAATACGCACCATCTGAAATCTTCGATAGATACGTAAATTTCGCTTAAACATATCTTCATCATGGCTCGCTTTTAATGCATTGTCCGCTTGTGCAAACAATTCTCCTGCAGCAAGCGGTTCTAAATCGGTTTGAGACAATAAATTAGGGTAACGCTCAAGCGTTTGACGAACAAATAAAGAATAACGACTGGCTGTATCTAAGGCATTTTTTAACATAACAAACTTCTCAGGCTATAAATGATATTGGTTCATTGTCTACTCACACGAACGAAGTTGCAAGTACAACCTAGACAGTTTTAGTTACACTTGTTTATAATGAGAATCGTATGCATTTGCGTATATGACTATTATGATTTAAGGAGGCTTTATGTCCGTTCTCGTTACACGTCCTGCACCCGACTTTACTAAAGCTGCTGTTATGGCAGATGGCAGCATCAATGAATCGTTCAATTTGCACGCATTTATTAAAAATAAGTATGCTGTTTTGTTTTTCTATCCATTAGACTTTACGTTTGTTTGTCCATCAGAAATTCTAGCGCATGCGCACCGCGTCGAAGAATTCAAAAAACGCAACTGCGAAGTAATTGGGGTATCGATTGACTCACAATTTACGCACCTTGCATGGCGCAATACACCTGTAAACCAAGGTGGCTTGGGTGCAATTGGCATCCCACTGGTTGCCGATATTGGTGGCGATATTATGCGTTCTTACGGTATTGCGCATCCTGACCAAGTTGCTTTACGTGCTTCTTTTTTAATTGACAAGTCTGGTGTAGTACAGCATCAGGTTGTTAATAATTTGCCATTGGGTCGCAATGTTGACGAAATGGTTCGTATGGTGGATGCGCTGCATTTTACTGAAGCACATGGTGAAGTGTGCCCAGCAGGTTGGAAACCTGGTGACGCTGGCATGAAAGCAACGACTGAAGGTGTTGCTGAATATTTAGCAACTCATGGTGAGGCGCTTTAATTAAGTCGCTGTAATGCGTGTTAAGAACCTCATACCTGTGATGAGGTTCTTAATTACATCACAAACAATAAAAAATACGAACAAAACTAACTAAAAATAAGAGTCTTATTCCATTGTACAGACTGCAAAAAACAATTTAGAGATACTGAGGCAGTGGCAAACTTTGATTTTATTTTAATGAATATTGAAGTGCCAACTATATCAGTAATTGAAGCTTCACTTAAATTAAATACACATTTGTATTTATATAATTAATAATCATGCTCAAGTGCGGTAGAATAACCGTGTAACTAAACATTGATACTTGCAGGAATCTACCATGCTTGAACGTCTTTCTACTTTCCAACAACGCATTAATAGTGTCCTAGAAAACATCATCGCAGAGCGTCGTGTTGCTATGCCCGAAAAGCTATTTGATGCCATGAACTACAGCGTACTCGATGCAGGAAAGCGTTTGCGCCCTGCCCTAACATATGCCGTTGGCGAAGCCTTAAAAGTGCCGCTCGACATTCTTGATGCACCTGCTGCTGCCTTAGAATTAATTCATTGCTACTCATTGGTACATGATGACTTGCCTGCAATAGATGACGATGATTTACGTCGTGGCAAACCCACGACACATATCGCTTTTGGTGAAGCTACCGCGATTTTGGTCGGTGATGCACTGCAAGCATTGGCTTTTGAAGTATTGGCACAAGCACCACAATTAACACCTATGCAACGCATAGAAATGATTCGTGTATTATCTCGTGCTGCTGGTGTCAATGGCATGGTTGCT
>CAMCGI010000117.1 GCA_945874205.1 Francisella tularensis subsp. holarctica | reverse complement strand
TGTAACTCAATAGCAGAATACTGCAATATTTTAATTGATTGCTGTAGCTGCGGCGTAAGTTTAAGTTGCTGACTGACATTAAGTTGTAATCCTGGCAACATGGCCATGTTGACTGCTTCCTTTAAAAATTTTGCACCATTGTATCATGGCTCTTATTCAAATTTAGATTAAAAAAATAAGAGTAATATTCTCAATCAATTACAACCATAACACCTAAATATTTTAATTAAAATACCTAAAAATACATTATACAGGCAAAAAACTTACTTTAAACTTCTAAATAATCTAAAAATAAACCCATTTTAACATCCCACCAAACCAATGTTATTAACTCGTTTGACCAATCACTCACAACCCAACGATGTAAATTATTGGCTAAATTGTAATGATTAGGTTTATGTGTATGACCATGAATAATATGTGTTATATCAGAATGAAAAGACAACAAATCCGTAATGCCTTTTAACGTTACATCCATAATTAAATCATTTTTTTGATCTTTTCCCATTTTACTATTTTGTTTTAACTGTTGCGCAAAAGCGACGCGTTCAGCTGCAGTTTTCTGTAATATCTGTGTTTGCCAATTAGAATCGTGCAAAGTTTCACGTAAAATAAGATATTCCACATCATCAGTACACAGCGTATCACCATGTAATAATAAAGCAATCTCTGTTCCCAGTGTAATTTCAGTTTCATCTTGAAGAAGTTTTGCACCTGTTGCTGCAGCAAAATCAGCCTTAAGCAAAAAATCACGATTTCCTGTACAAATCGATAATTTATGACCTTTTTGTGTGTAATCAGCCAATACCTGAATGATAGGGGCATACATTATTAATCCCAAATCATCGCCTAACCAACCATCAAATAAATCTCCTAAAATATAAAGATGTTCAGCCTGTTGCGCTTTACCTTGAATAAAATTAATAAATGCTTGGCTAATAGGGTGATCCACCTGCGGAGGCAGGTGGACATCAGCAATAAAAAAAATCATACTCGTTTTAAAGTTGCGTAGCACTTTCAATAATGACAGGCTCTTTTGGTACATCTGAATGCATGCCTTTGCTTCCTGTTTTAACAACACGAATATCATTAATCGTTTTCATACCTTCAATCACGCGACCAAATACAGCATAACCATATGCACGTGCTGTTTTTTCACGAAAATCTAAAAAGTCATTATTGGCTGTATTAATAAAAAATTGAGCCGTTGCTGACTGAGGATCATTAGTACGTGCCATTGCTAGTGTACCAATCACATTTTTTAAGCCGTTATCAGCTTCATTTTCAATTGGATCATGAACTTTTTTCTGCTCCATATCGGCTGTAAAACCACCGCCCTGAATCATAAAATCACTAATAACACGATGAAAGATAGCACCTTTATAGTGATCTTCTTTAACATAGGTTAAAAAATTAGCAACCGTTTTAGGTGCTTTGTCAGCATAAAGCTCGACAGTAAAGTCGCCGTGATTCGTTTTAAATAATACTTTCGGATTGTCTGCTAAAACTTCTGTTGTAGACATGGTCAATAAAACTCCAATAAGGGCAATAATACGGCGCATAGTGTGTGCTCCTGAGTGAAAGTCGCTCGATTAAGCGTCAAAGTAGGATAAAATAAGCCTTTTAGCCCAATCTTGCAAGAAATTCAATATGAAAACACGTTTTGCTCCTTCACCAACTGGTTATATTCATATGGGTAATGCTCGCACAGCATTATTTAGTTATTTAGCGGCACAAGCTGCAGGCGGAAAATTTGTCCTGCGTATTGAGGATACAGATGCAGAGCGCTCGCGCGAAGAATATGTTGATGCGCTTAAAGATGATCTTCTTTGGCTTGGCTTACCTTGGCAAGAAGGACCTAATCAAGATGGCGGCAATGGTCCTTATTGGCAGTCACAACGTAATGCTATTTATGCAGAGTATTATCAAAAGTTACAAGATATAGGATTAGTTTATCCTTGTTTTTGTACGTCTGTTGAATTAGAGGTTATGCGTAAAATGCAGGCTCAAGCAGGTTTACCACCACGTTATGATGGTCGTCATGCTAATTTAACAACAGAGCAAGTGGCTGAGCGCAAAGCAGCAGGTCAAGCATTTACCTTGCGTTTCCGAGTACCTAAAGGTGAAGAAGTCATTTTTGATGATACGGTTAAAGGCAAACAGCGCTATAAAACTGATGATATTGGTGATTTCATTATTGCCCGTGGCGACGGTTCGCCCGCTTTCTTCTTCTGTAATGCCATTGATGATGCGCTAATGGGCATCACCCATGTGTTACGTGGCGAAGATCATTTGAGTAATACACCACGTCAGATTTTAATGCTCAAAGCATTAGGTTTACCGATTCCAAGTTATGGTCATATCAACTTAATTTTGGGAACTGATGGTTCACCCTTATCAAAACGTAACGGTAGTCGTAATATCCGACAAATGCAGAGTGAAGGCTTTCTTCCTGATGCGGTATTAAATTACATGGCACGTTTAGGGCATTATTACGAAAATCCAGCTTACTTATCGCCTGCCGAATTAGGTGCAGGTTTTGATATTAGTCATTGTGGTTCTGCACCTGCACGTTTTGACGAAGCACAATTGCACCATTGGCAAAAAGAAGCGGTTATGCGTATGGACAATAATGCATGGTGGCAGTGGATTGGTGTAGAAACACAAGCCTGCGTACCGAGCGAGCAAAAAGATTTGTTTATTGATGCAATTCGTCCCAATACTGTTTTCCCTCAAGATGCAAAAGTATGGGCTGAAATTGTATTTGCAGACTTAACCTTAGCAACTGAAGCTGAAGAGGCAGTAGCAGCAACAGGCGATGCCTTCTTAACAGCAGTTGAAGCCAGTGTTGATTTAAGCTACGCTCAGATGGTTGAAGCTGTCAAAGTTGCTAGTGGTGCTAAGGGTAAAGGGTTGTTTATGCCGTTACGATTATTAATGAGCGGTCGTCATGATGGTCCTGAGTTGGCTAAGCTATGGCAACTCGTTGGGCGTGAGCGCATATTAGCAAGATTAGGTCAGGTAATGACGGTAAATGAGGGTTAATTGATGGTAATGCAAATTTATAACTCACAAAGCAAACAAAAAGAAGTATTTAAGCCAATTCATGCCCCTAAAGTAGGTATGTATGTCTGTGGTATTACTGTTTATGATTACTGTCACATTGGTCATGCCCGTGTGATGGTGGCTTTTGATATGATTGTGCGTCATTTACGCAGTCGTGGCTATGATGTGAAGTATGTGCGTAATATTACCGACATTGATGATAAAATTATTGCGCGTGCGATTGCTAATAATGAAAGTATCCAATCGCTCACTGAACGCTTTATTA
Organism: Francisella tularensis subsp. holarctica; assembly: GCA_945874205.1. Lineage (GTDB taxonomy): Bacteria > Pseudomonadota > Gammaproteobacteria > Thiomicrospirales > Thiomicrospiraceae. The sequence goes on along the minus strand of CAMCGI010000117.1, from coordinate 2,566 downwards.
CAGCAATGCACGAAGACGAAGCCGCATTAAATGTATTGCGTCCAGATATAGAGCCTAAAGCAACCGAATACATCACCCAAATTACCGATATGATACAAATCTTAGTTGATAAAGGTTTTGCCTATCTTGCACCCAATCATGATGTTTATTTCCGTGTGGCGAAATTTGCTGATTATGGCAAGTTATCGGGAAAAAAAATTGAAGATCTACACTCAGGGGCGCGTGTAGATATTAATGAACAGAAAGAAAGTCCATTCGATTTTGTATTATGGAAGGCATCGAAGCCGAGCGAACCTCATTGGCACTCTCCTTGGGGTGAAGGTCGTCCTGGATGGCATATTGAATGTTCTGCTATGTCAAAACATACCATCGGTGAGCAGCTAGATATTCATGGTGGTGGACATGATTTGCAGTTTCCACATCATGAAAATGAAATTGCGCAAAGCGAGTGTGCGCATGGTCATACTTACGTTAATACGTGGATGCACGTGGGTTTTGTGAATGTTGATAATGAAAAGATGTCTAAATCTTTAGGTAATTTTTTTACTATTCGTGATGTGTTAAAACACTATCCTGCCGAAGTTATTCGTTTCTTCTTGTTATCGAGTCATTATCGTAATCCGCTTAACTATACTACCGAAAACTTAGATAATGCACGAGCAGCCTTGCGTCGTTTGTATGGTGCACTCGAAGGGGTTGCTTTAGTTGCACCTGATACACGTCTGCTGGCGCAGTGGACTGATACTTATAATGCGGTGATGGATGATGATTTCAATACACCTCAAGCGTTTGCTGTATTGTTCGATTTGGCAACAGAAGTCAATAAAGCTAAGGCTGCTAAAAATAGCGACTTAGCAGGACAATTGTCACAAGTGTTGGTATCTTTAGCGAATCAATTAGGGGTGCTGACGAGTGAACCCAGTGCCTTTTTGCAAGGTGGCGCATCGGCAGATGGTTTAAGTGAAGCGGATATTCAAGCCAAAATTGAAGCACGTGTTGCCGCTAAAAAAGCAAAAGATTTTGCTGCTGCCGATGCGATTCGTAATGAATTAAAAGCGGCAGGTATTGAAATTTTAGATACAGCGCATGGGACAACGTGGCGACGTAAAGAAATATGATTACGTTAACTAAATTATTAACTATTTGATAAAAGGCATTATATTTTAATAAAATTGCCTTATTCGTTCTTGTTTTTTAGTGTTAGAATGCAAGAAAGTAGGAAATAATAAGCAAAATTAGGTTCTAATTAGGTGGTAACGATGAAAATTCTTGTGATGGGTATCGGTAACCTATTGTGGGCAGATGAAGGCTTTGGTGTGCGTTGCATCGAGCGTTTTGCTGAACGCTATGTTTTTGATTCTGATGAAGTTGAGTTAATGGATGGCGGCACACAGGGTATTTATCTGGTCAATCATGTCGAGGAATGTGAGTATTTATTGGTGTTTGATGCCGTTGATTATGGGTTAGCACCTGGTACGATTAAAGTCGTTGAAGGTGATGAAGTACCGCGCTTTATGGGTGTCAAAAAAATCAGCTTGCATCAAACGGGCTTTCAAGAGGTGATTTCTACCGCCCAATTATTGGGATGGGAGCCGAAAGGCATTGCAATGGTTGGTGTGCAACCAGAAATGATCGAAGATTTTGGTGGTTCATTAACAGCGATCGTTAAAGCTCAGATTGAACCTTGTCTTACGTTGGGGGCAGAATTCCTTAAGCAATGGGGCGCGACCTTTCATGAGCGGACAATATCTGAGCCAAGCATCGTACATACAGAACTAGATATGCAGATGTACGAAAGTAATCGCCCAGATGAACAAGATGCCTGTCGTTTGGGTGATGAGCGTGTGCTTGAGTCTGGTAAATTTGAATTAAGAGATAGCCCATTGCGTGAAGGTGGATGTCAATCCATCCCGATTGATGGTAGAAAATTATTTTCAGAAGGAACGTAAGCGATGTGCATTGGTGTGCCCATGAAAATTATAGAAGTGAAAGAAGGTATGGCTCAGTGCGTCAGCGAGGCAGAAGGGCTTTGTGATTGGGTGGATATGTCGTTGATTGGCGAACAGCCTGTTGGCACTTGGGTGTTGGTTTTTATGATGAGTGCGCGTGAGGTCATTGAAGAAGATCGTGTGCCTTTGTTACTGAATGCACGCTTGGCAATGGCATCAGCGTTACAAGATGGTAATGTCGATCAGTATTTTGCTGACTTGATTGACCGTGAACCCCAATTACCCGAATTTTTAAGAGGAAAATAGTCATGCCAAGAGGGTTAATTAATCGCTTAATTGCGCAGCATCAGTATGCTGTTGTAACAGAAGATAACTTTCAACAAACCATTAATGCCTTACCTTTTGCCTTGGTGCTGGTAACAGGTAATCCGAAGGACTATCCTGAAGCAAATGATGTGATGGTCATTTTGCCAGAATTAGAAAAAGCCTTTGCAGGTCGTTTTACGGTTGTGGTGATCGATGAGCTATATGAGCGTGCCTTTGGACAAAAAATTGGTGTTACGCAATGGCCGACGTGTGTCTTTTTCAAGCAGGGGCAATACCTCGATCAAATTGCG
>CAMCGI010000116.1 GCA_945874205.1 Francisella tularensis subsp. holarctica | reverse complement strand
AATGGGTGTTTTTTTGCTATTAAGATACTCAACAAATGCCATAATTCCACCTTCATATTTGAAGATGTCATGACGGTTATCTCTGTGATCTGTTAGCTCAATATGAACGCCCGAATTTAAGAAAGATAGCTCACGCAGACGTTTAAGGAGTATGTCATAGTTAAATTCGGTAAACGCAAAAATTTCTTTTGATGGCATAAAACGCAGTTCAGTGCCTGTTTTATTGCTATCACCAATGGCTTTTAATGGATAGACTGGAACACCCAGTGCGTATTCTTGTTGCCAAACCTTACCTTCACGATGAATGGTTAGCCATAAGCCAGACGATAGGGCATTAACAACAGACACCCCCACACCATGCAACCCACCCGATACTTTATAAGAGTTATCATCAAATTTGCCACCTGCATGTAAGATGGTCATAATCACTTCGGCAGCTGATACACCTTCTTCATCATGTATCCCGACAGGAATGCCACGACCATCATCAGAAACTGAGCAAGAACCATCAGTGTGTAAGGTTACTTTAACGGTGCTAGCATGACCTGCTAAGGCTTCATCGATCGCATTGTCGACTACTTCAAATACCATATGGTGTAAACCAGAACCGTCATCAGTATCACCGATGTACATACCTGGGCGTTTGCGTACCGCATCTAAGCCACGTAATACTTGAATGGAGGAGGCATCGTAAACATTCTTTTCCGACATGATCAGGTCAATCCGCAATTAATCGTTTTAATGTCGTAATTATAGCATGGTTGTGCCTTGCTTGTGATATAGCCTACTCTTTCCTTTGTTTTGATGAGCGAATGTTGCGCTCAGTCAAGCAAAGGTGCTTTCTTCCTGTTATAATTGCGCTAAGATGTTTTATAAAAAATCAGGGTTGACACACGTCATGACTAACCGTCCTTCAAGTTTATCGAAAGAAGATTTATTGCGCTGCGGGCGCGGTGAAATGTTTGGTTTAGGTAACCCTCAGTTGCCATTGCCACCGATGTTGATGTTTGATCGCATTACACACATCTCAGAAGAGGGTGGTCTGTTTGGTAAAGGTGAGATCCGTGCCGAATTAGATATTACACCAGAATTATGGTTTTTTGACTGCCACTTTCAAGGTGATCCTGTTATGCCAGGGTGTTTAGGTTTGGATGCGATGTGGCAATTGATCGGCTTTTATTTAGGCTGGGCTGGTGGTCAGGGTCGTGGTCGTGCTTTGGGCTCTGGTGAAGTTAAGTTTTATGGTCAGGTGTTACCCACAGCAAGTAAAGTGCGTTACCAAATCGACTTAAAACGCGTTATCAAGCGCAAATTATTTATGGGTTTAGCTGATGCTAAATTATTTGTAGATGAGCGTGAAATCTACTCAGCAACAGACCTTAAAGTAGGGCTGTTTCAATCGACTGAAAATTTCTAAGGAGCGTTTATGCGTCGTGTTGTCATCACAGGTTTGGGCATTGTTAGTAGTTTAGGTAACGATGCAGCAACAGTGGAAGCGAGTTTGCGCAATGGTAAAAGTGGTATTCAGTTTCAAGAAGCCTACGCAACGCGCAATTTCCGCTCACATGTTGAAGGTGCGATTAATGTTGATTTAGATCAAATCGATCGTAAACATCGTCGCTTTATGGGAGATGCTGCTGCCTATGCGTATCTTGCAATGCAGCAAGCGATTGTGGATAGTGGATTAACACCAGAACAGGTTGTTAACCCACGTACTGGCTTGATTGCTGGGTCGGGTGGTGCATCTAATCAAAACTTGATTGAAGCAAATAGTATTATGGCTGAAAAAGGCGTAAAGCGTATTGGGCCCTATATGGTGCCGCGTACGATGGGTTCTACTGTATCTGCCTGTTTGGCAACACCGTTTGAAATTAAAGGTGTTAATTATTCAATTTCTTCTGCTTGTGCGACATCTGCGCATTGTATTGGTAATGCTTACGAGTTAATTCAACTGGGTAAGCAGGATGTGGTTTTTGCAGGGGGAGGGGAAGAGTTGCATTGGAGTCAAACGATGTTGTTTGACGCAATGGGTGCTTTGTCGAGTAAATATAACGATAGTCCAGAAACGGCTTCTCGTGCTTACTCTGCTGATCGTGATGGTTTTGTCATCTCTGGTGGCGGTGGTATGGTTGTGGTCGAAGCGCTTGAGCATGCGCTTGCGCGTGGTGCTAAAATCTACGGCGAAATTGTGGGTTATGGTGCAACATCCGACGGCTATGACATGGTTGCGCCATCTGGTGAGGGCGCGATTCGTTGTATGAATATGGCATTATCGACTGTTGATGGTAAGATCGATTACATCAATACGCATGGTACTTCTACACCTGTAGGGGACGCGAAAGAAGCAGGCGGCATTAAAGCTGTATTTGGCGATGACATTCCGCGTATTAGCTCAACCAAGTCAATGTCAGGTCACTCATTAGGTGCTGCGGGTGCGCATGAGATGATTTATTGTTTATTGATGATGCAGGGTGATTTTATCGCGCCTTCAATCAATATTACAGCACTAGATGAAGCTGTTGCTGATTTTCCAATTGTGCGTGAACGTCAAGATAATGCAGGTTTAAATCGCATTATGTCGAATAGTTTTGGTTTTGGTGGAACAAATGCGACTTTAGTGGTGCAGCGTTATACCGCTTAATCTATGCGCAGTCTATTGCGTTGCTTCATAATAAAAAAACCAGCATTTTTTGCTGGTTTTTTTATTAGTTCAATCGTTCGGACAGTTTTTTGAGATTTAGGCAGAAAATGAGTCTCACACTAGTTATGCAAAAAATACAGCACGGGAGGAGGTTTCTCCGATGGAGGTAGACACGATTTTAAGCAAAATGTTCAGTGTAAAAATGCCGCAAGGTAAGTTCATGGTAGCGTTGTTTGCGGTATTGATGTATTTGCCGACAAGCCCAGATCTGCGCAATCTATCCAGATACATGCAATTGCATGAAAAAATACGGTCACGATGGTTTGCGAAGCAATTTGACTTTGTGGAATTTAAATTATTAGGAATTAATATAAAAATGCTTGACGCTGTCTTAATTAAAGCGATACAGTTAACGTGAGTTCTTCTATTGATTGCATTATTTGGAGTGTAACAAAATGAAAACAATAAAAAAATACCTACGTTATTACTTACTGGTCTGTTTTTCTATATCAGCACAAGCGGTCGTTGCTGATACGTACAATGGAATGCCAAAACAGACTAAGAAAGCATCCTTATCTGCAACTGATAATAGTAGCACAGTCGCCTCAACTACCGTTTCTACGCAAATTACATCAGTTGTGGCGTTAGGAAGCGCATTGTTTCATGACAACACGCTATCTAAAAATAGAACAATTTCGTGTGCATCTTGTCATAATGATGCTCACGCTTTTATTGATGTGCGTACGGGTTTGCCTAATGCTAGTCTCGGTCGTGCAGTGTCTGTGGGTGATGATGGTATTACACTGGGCAATCGCAATTCACCAACATTAATGTATGCCTATTTAAGCCCTGTTTTTTCAAAAAATGTGAGTGGTGAATATGTTGGTGGTTTCTTTCATGATGGACGAGCCAATAACTTAACAGGTCAAGCAGGAGCACCACCCTTAAACCCCAAAGAAATGATGATGTCTGACAAAGCGAGTGTTGTCACAAGAATTAAAGAAAATGCAAGCTATATCCTTGCTTTTGAGCGTTTTTTTGGTAGCCAAGCCTTTGCTAATGATGATGATTTGTATGCAAAAATGGCAGAAAGCATAGCAGCTTACGAAAGTTCTGCTGAATTCTCTACATTTGATAGCAAATACGATCGTTCGTTACTAAACATAACCGACGCTAACCATTATACAATGACGACCATTGAACAAGCTGGGCTCACTGTTTTTAATGCTAACTGTGTTGCTTGTCATCGACTTAAACAAGCCAATGCGACACAAGAACCATTCACCAACTATAAATATCACAATATCGGTACACCCCCTAATTTAGCTGTACAAACAGCAACAAACGATAGCAGCAAAGATATTGGCTTACTGGGAAGCTCTAGTGTGCCTGATACCGAATTAACGCAAGTAGGAAAATTCAAAACACCGACATTGCGCAATGTCGCCGTAACAGCACCTTATATGCATAATGGTGTGTTTAAAGAATTGCGTACAGTCTTAACTTTTTATGACCATATGCGCATTGCCAATAATCCTAATCATATCCTTAATCCAGAGACAAATCTGCCTTGGGATACAAATGATTTTCCAGAAACAATTAATCACGCGCTGCTTACTATGACTGTGCCGCTAAATAACACCAATGTTAATGCCCTGATTGCTTTTTTAAATACACTCACGGATAGTCGTTATGAATCACTAATTCCGACTGTCCAGTAACACGAAACATAGACTCAAAAGGATTCACTGTGGAAATTGCGTTAATTGCTGCTATGGATAATAACCGTGCTATCGGTTTTGCGAATCAGCTACCGTGGCATTTGCCTGATGATTTGAAGTTTTTTAAAGTGCAGACACAAGGTGGCGTGATTGTTATGGGACGAAAAACTTTTGAGTCATTAGGCTGTCGTCCTTTACCTAATCGGCGAAATATTGTACTGACACGTCAAGCTGATTGGCACTGTGAGGGGGTAGAAGTCGCAACTGATTGGGCGGCACTTAAGTCACAGTTAAAAGCAGAGGCTATTAAAAAATTATGGATTATTGGTGGTGCACAAATTTATGCATTAGCACTATCCGATGCAACAGAATTAGTGCTGACCCATGTTGATACCGAATTAGTGCATGCTGATGCTTATTTCCCAGCGTGGTCAGTTCATGGTTGGATTGATAGGTTACTGACAACGCATGATAGTGATGATCGTCATGTCTTCTCCTTTAGACACGTAGTTTATCAGCCAACAGTATGCTGATGTAATGGCCATTGCACCCCCATTATTATAGAAGTGTTTTAAAAAATTGATGGAGCATATTTTTGCGTATTGTTTTGTATTTTTGACATAATGATTAAAATGAAAGAGTGGTACAATGCCACTTTTGTGACTATTAATAATTTTGTAATCGCTGTAATGTTAGGCTAATGCTAACATTTTCAGTCATAATAAGTGTCGAGGCAAAAATGACAATCGGGCTATTTTACGGTACAGATACGGGCAATACAGAACGCGTTGCGCAACAAATTGCTGATGCAATGGGTGATGTTAAATTACATGACATTGCAACAGCAAGCCCAGCTGATTTTGCAGGTTATTCGCATATTATTTTAGGACAACCTACGTGGTATTATGGTGAGTTGCAGAGTCATTGGGAAGATTTTTGGCCGCAGTTTCAAGAGATAGACTTTAAGGGTAAAACCATTGCTTGCTTTGGTTTAGGAGATCAGCATGATTATTCTGAATACTTTTTAGATGCAATGGGATTGATGCATGATGTTGCTGTTGCTAATGGTGCTAAAGCAGTGGGTTATTGGTCGACCAAGGGTTATGAGTTTGATGAGTCAAAAGCAGTCACGCCAGATGGTAAGCAATTTGTAGGTTTGGGGTTGGATGAGGATCAACAAGCTGAGCTTAGTAGTGAGCGCATTGCACAATGGGTGTCTCAGGTGAAGCAAGAGTTCGGAATTTAATTTAATTACGTTTTTTTTGCTAAAAAAGGCAACATTGTTGCCTTTTTTATTGCATTTTAAGAATTGAAGCGTTGATATGAATAGTAATGCGTCTATTTTCTGCTTTTCCACTAGCAGTGTTGTTATCGCTAATAGGACGATACTCACCCATACCAGCAACTGCAAAATTTGATTCTGGTAATTGACTGGCTATCTGTAGTAATTGCATTACTTTTAAGGCACGTAGTGCCGACAACTCCCAATTACTATGTAGGCGACTATTAGTTGCGATAGTATCATTATCGGTATGACCTTCAACGACTACTTCTGATAACCAGTTCAGACCATTTTT
>CAMCGI010000115.1 GCA_945874205.1 Francisella tularensis subsp. holarctica | reverse complement strand
GCACGCATCGAAACAACTGTCGCAGTTCCTGTTTTAAAAAACGCCATACTGTGACGTAAATTATTAGCTTCTGTACTTAAACTTTCGGCTGCCGCTGTAGTTTCTTCAACCAAAGCGGCATTTTCTTGTGTTACCTTGTCAATATCTGCTATCGCTTTATGCACCTGATTAATGCCTACCGTTTGCTCTTTGGACGCATCCGCTATATGCTCAATCATACCTGCTACTTGCTCGATAGAAGCGGTAATTCCATTAAGCATTTCGCCCGATTTATCAGCAAGCTGAGTCCCTGCATGAATACGATTAACGCTATCTTCGATTAGGCCTTTAATGTCTTTGGCGGCATCGGCAGATTTTCCTGCTAATGCACGAACCTCGGAAGCGACCACTGCAAATCCACGACCATGCTCACCAGCACGCGCGGCTTCCACTGCAGCATTAAGCGCAAGTAAATTAGTCTGAAAAGCAATCGAGTCAATAAGCGTCACAATATCAGCAATTTTACTACTCGATTCACGAATAGATTGCATTGCATTGATGGTTTGCTGCATGACGGCTACACCGTCTGTTGACTGATTTTTGACCTGACGGGTTAATTCTGCTACTTTGTGAGCGTTAGCTGTATTGGCTTGTACTGCTGTTGCCATTTCATTCATAGTCGAGCTAGTTTGCTCTAATGCTGCAGCCTGTTCTTGCACACGACCCGATAAATCACTTGAGCCTTGCGATACTTGCCCTGCTGCTTCGCTGACAATATTTGATGCCTCTACAGCTTGCGAAACAATTTCTTTTAACTTACTGCTCGATTGATTAATCGCATTTTGAAGGTCTTTTAATTGACCTTTAAACTCTGCTGTGCATTCTTGTGTTAAATCACCATTTGCTTGCCCAATCACAATGTTAGAAATGCCACTTACTGCCATAGCTAATCTATCCATAGCACTATTAATATTATCTTTCATCGTTAATAAGTCGCCACTAGCATCAGCATTCACACGTGCATTAAAATCACCTATATTCATTTGCGTCATTACAATATTTATGTCAGTAATAACATCATTGATACTCTTCAGTGCTGTTTCTACTAAACCACGAAATGCTTGTGGTACTTTAGCATCCATATGCACATCAAACTTACCTGAATTAAGTCCTTGCATGACTTTTTCCAATTCGCCCATCATAAATGAAACCGAATTAGCAGAAGCATTTACTCCTGTCTTTAATTCTTCTAAGTCTCCGACATAGTTGTCTGTCATTCTTTGATTAAAGTCTGCTTGTGCGACAGCAGAAACTACTCGCTTCGCTTCAGTAAGTCCTTGATTAATTTCTGCCAATAAACAATTAAGAGCACGCGCTGCATCACCAATTTCATCCTGAGCGTTGTAGGCAATTTGTTGTTTAAAGTTAGCAGTGCGGGCAATATCGATAATACGAGCAACAATACTTTCTAATGGCGCGCGAATGCCACGCTGAATAACTGTTACGTATAACCAAACAAACACAAGGAAAAGCAAGCTAATAATAAATAAAACTAAAATAAGATGTTGGTTTGCCTGTGCGACACGTGAGGTCGCCATAGTCATAATAACTTGATTTAACGAGTCTTCGATTTGCTTAAACACGTCCATACGCTGAGTAGCTAAAACTGTCCACTCTTTAACATCAATATCTAAGGGTTCGCCAGCAACAGATTTATCCAACGCTTGTTTGGTCATGATATTTAAGCGCTCAAAAAATGGCTTACTACGCATTTCCTCTAATGTAGCAACTTGTGCTGGCAGTCCAATACGCACAAATTCATCCAAACTATAACGGCGAATTGCTGCTAAGTTAAAAAAATTACTCATCATTTCATTGTTTGCAAACTTACCCGCTGCAAATGCTGATGCACCTGTAGCACGTTCCTGCCCTGCCAACTCCTTAGATTCAACTAAAAGTTTTAATGTCTGGGCAACACGGTTAAGTTCTGGATCAATAACAGTTACATCCATAAAATGAACACCAAGTGTAATCGTATTATGATAAAAAGCTAATAACTTTTTTGGATCTGTTGATAACTGTGTTATCGATTCACGCATTATTAGCAAATCATTTTTACTTGCTAACAATTTAGCTAATGCTGTTGATTGCGCAGTCGCAATTGTTTGTCCTGTAGCAGCATGACTCAGACGTTGCCAAGCTTCATCAACTTTTTGACGTTGCACAGGCAAGGTGTCCACATTTTTAACACCCTTAGAATTCAAAAAGCCAGCTGATAGCCCTCTTTCTGCCTGCAACTCATGAATTAATCCACTAACATAACTACCTAGTGATAATACTTGCTTCATCTGCGTTATTTCTGCTTTGGTTGCTAGATTTTGATAGAGGGTCTGCCCTATCGAAAAAAGCAAAACAACTGCTAACCCACCAAAAGAGAATAATAGCTTACGGCTAATTGTCATAATTGTTCCTTATTTGTAACACTTTTAATAAAAAAATCAATTTTTTGTTGATTTTCAGGCTGTGCAATGTTACCCTCCCCCCCCCGCAATGTCAAATGATAATGGTTCTTATTTGATAAGACTCATTAATAAAATTTATGAGAAACAAGAAAAAACAAGAGTAATTACTAAAAAATACTTAAATATCGCTAAAAGCAGATAAAAAAACTTAAACAGCCGATAAATAAAATTTGTTCATCAAATTGTAATGAAGACTATATCCAGTCCATCTGCACTAAATTACGCGCTGTTTGATTAAAAATCATACCGACTTGATGTACTCTTTTGCCACTAGCACGATACTTCTGTGCATAATTGCGTTTTTTCATTGTCTCCTTGCTCATGTTATAATGTGTAGCCAGTGCATCCACCTGTATATGCAAACAAAATGGACAATATACACAAAATTTATAGTGTGTTAACCAAAATTAGTTGATTTAGAAAATTAGAAAAGTAATATTCATGAGTAAAGATGTAGACACTACTCTCCCTTGGCTTGATGCGATTACATGGGATGAAAAAGGATTATTAAATACTATTGCCCAAGATGCCAACACAGGTGATATTTTAATGGTCGCTTGGATGAACAAGGAATCATTGCTTCTGTCGTTAGAAAAAGGCGAGGCGATTTATTGGTCACGTTCACGCAATCGGTTGTGGCACAAAGGGGAAGAGTCAGGAAATACCCAACAAATTGTCGATATTCGACTTGATTGTGACGGTGATGTACTCTTACTGAAAGTACGTCAAACAGGGGGGATTGCATGCCATACAGGACGCAAAAGTTGTTTTTATTTAGCGTTAAATCAACAGACAGGACATTGGCAAGCCGTTGATCCTATCATCAAAGACCCCAAGGAGCTGTATGCAAAATAATCAACAAGATACATTGTCTTTATTGGCAAGTGTTATTGCTAGCCGTAAAGATCAAGATGCTAACTCATCTTATGTTGCTAGCTTATTTGCCAAAGGTACTGATAAAATTTGCGGCAAAATGGCAGAGGAGTGTATGGAGACAGGGTTAGCAGCCAAAATTGATGATAAAGACGAAATCATCTACGAAATGGCGGACTTATGGTTCCATAGCATGGTATTATTGGCACACCATAACATCGACCATAACCAAGTTCTACAAGAACTCGCTCGACGCTTCGGTATATCTGGGCATGTCGAAAAAGCTAACCGCGAGCATTAAGTTACGCTTTAATGTTTGCTTTAATGTGGAAAAATGCACAATGAGCACCGTATTTGGTAAAATTATCCGCCGTGAAATTCCTGCGGATATCGTTTATGAAGATGATCGTGTCATCGTCTTTAAAGATATTAATCCACGTGCACGTGTGCACTTGCTATTGGTTCCTAAAAAAGAAATCATTAGCCTGTTTGAACTAACACCTGAAGATAAAGAGTTGATGGGACATATGATGCTACTCTTGCCGCAACTGGCAAAAGCGCATGGATTGGACGAAGGGTTCAGAACACAAATTAATACAGGTGAGGGCGGTGGACAAGAAGTATTTCATGTTCATATTCATCTGTTGGGTAATTAAATTTAATCTATTTTGAGGAAGTAATCATGGGTTTGAGTATTTGGCATCTGTTATTAGTATTGGCGATTGTTTTAGTGTTGTTTGGTGCAAAACGTTTGCGCAATGTGGGTGGTGACTTGGGTGCAGCGATTAAAGGCTTTAAAGATGCTGTTACTGATGGTAAAAAAGATGAAACGCCTGCTGCTTCTAATGTATATGATGCACAAGCAACCACGCCTGTGCAGCCTATCGCACAACAAACTGCTGCGACTACGCCGACAGTTGCACCAACTGTAGTACCCTCTACAGCATCACACACAACGCCACATAACCACGGTTAACAGGTGAGTTCTGTCTTAGTAGCTTAGTTGTGTTACTAAGACAAACAAGGAGTTACTGTGTTTGAACTTGGTTTTTCAGAAATTTTATTAGTGCTTATTATTGCCTTAGTGGTGGTTGGTCCTGAGCGTTTGCCCGAGGTAGCACGTGGCATTGGCAGTATGATTGGTAAGGTAAAACGCTTTATCGATAATGTACGCAATGAAACTGATTTACAAGGCGAAATTGCTAATTTACGTCGTGAATTGGACTTGTCAAAAGAGGCATCACAATTACAAAACTTGAGTGAGTCGCTTAAAAATGATATTCACTCTAGTGTTGCAGAGGTTGATTATTCTCTTTATAACCGTCCGAGTACGGAAGAAATTCGTCGTCAGCACCGCGAGGCAGAAGAGCATAATGCCTCACAGAACACAGCACTCACAGATGAAGAAGCCCAACTCGCTAATATTAAGCGTCCTACTTTTGGACGTGAAGTATATGAAGAGCTACCGCCTTATTATCATCAACAATCAGATGGTGAAATGCTGTCAAAAGCTCCCGTTATACCTGAGCAACCTATTAAATCAGTCGAAAATGACGCTACAATAGAACCCGTAGCAATCAGTAGTAACACAGTGAAATCAGCATGAGCACACCGAGCACCCCCCCTATTAGTGATCAGGAAATGTCACTTGTTGGGCATTTACTAGAATTTCGTGATCGCTTAGTGCGCTCCGTTATTGCCATTATTATTGTATTTTTAGTGCTTTTTCCATTTGCTAACGATTTATATAGTTTTATGGCAGAACCATTAACTACTCACCTACCGCAAGGCAGTAGTATGATGGCGATTGGGGTAATCTCACCTTTCTTGACACCCTTAAAATTAGCGTTAATTGCTTCTATTTTCTTGTCGATGCCTTTTTTGCTTTATCAACTATGGGGATTTATTGCGCCCGCTTTGTATCATAGTGAAAAGCGATTAGCTGCCCCCATGCTGATTGCCAGTACGTTTTTATTTTATGCGGGTGGTGCATTTGTTTTTTACATTGTTTTTCCACTTGTTTTTAAATTTATGGCAGGCACAACGCCCGATGGCGTGCAAATTGGTACTGATATTCAGCTTTATTTAGACTTTGTTATCGGTATGTTTTTTGCTTTTGGGTTGGCATTTCAAGTGCCTGTTATCACTGTGCTATTTTTGATTACGGGTATGGTTAGTCCTGAAAAAATGCGTCACGCACGTCCATATGTGATTGTCGGTGCATTTACAATTGCCGCATTTATTACGCCACCCGATGTCATTTCACAAACATTACTGGCTGTCCCTATGTGGTTTATGTATGAAGCTGGATTGTGGTTTGGTGAGCGTATGGTTAATCAGCGCATTATCGAAAAAGAAAAAACAGATAATAATGATCCAACACCTCCTGCAGCACAACAGACACAAAATACTCCTCCTGTCGCTGTTAATGCGCTTGCACAGGATGTAGAAATCAATTTTGCCAATTCAAATGTAGCAATCGAACCACCTAAAGATGCTATTATTGACAATGCACTCGATAGTGATGAAGATTTTGAGCGTGCTTTTGCACAAATGGATAATTAACTTGCCGCACTAAC
>CAMCGI010000114.1 GCA_945874205.1 Francisella tularensis subsp. holarctica | reverse complement strand
GGTAGCCGCAAGCACACAAAGGAAACTTTAGTCCTTATTCTGTTTATCGCATCCATTAATTAAGATACGACGTGTAATATTATAGCGATTGCGCACAGACTGTGCGCAATCTTATTTAAAAATAATTATCTTAATAAGCTCATGACGCTCTGACCGCTTTGATTTGCCTGTCCTAGCATTGACTGACCTGCTTGCTGTAACACTTGTGTGCGTGCTAAGTTAGCTGATTCTTTCGCGTAATCAGTATCTTGAATACGACTGCGTGCTGCCATAATGTTTTCGTTGACATTACTTAAGTTAGAGGTAGTATGTTCTAAACGATTCTGAATCGCACCCCATTTTGCACGCAATGTACCGATGTTCGACAAGGCACTATCGATACGCATTACGGTTACTGATGCAGCAGCTACTGTGCCAATACTCGCTTTAGAATAAGCCGATCCAGCTGTTATCTTTTTAGAACCTGTCGTGCCGTTGACTGACATAAATTTACCAAAAATCTGTCCCGAACCACCACCTGTAAAAAAGTTGCCCATAGAAACCTGAATTTTATCACGCGCACTACCGCCGTTACCCACTTCCCAACCCACTTGCATAATACGCGTACTAGCAGCAGTTGACAAAAATGAACCACCCACTGAACCCATTTGCGCCATGACTGGCAGCTCATTGAACTTAGTGGTAGCCGCAACACGGTTAATTTCTGTGCTGATTTGCTTGAACTCAGTATTCATTTGTGAGCGGTTCTCTTGGTTGTAAGTACCGTTTAACGCTTGTAGTGACAATTCGCGCTGACGCTGCAACATACTGATGACTTCATCTGCTGCACCATCTGCTGTCTGAATCAATGCCATTGCATCATTCGCATTGCGTACCGCTTGATTGGTGCCACGTACTTGTGAATCCATACCAATAACAATTGTTTGACCCGCTGCATTGTCTTTGCTGTGATTGATGCTTTGACCCGATGTCAGACGCTCCATAGTCGTTGCTTGACTGCGTGCTGATTTGTCCAATAAACGTACTGCGTTTTCTGAACCCATGTTTGTATTAATTACCATAGCCATGATTAAAGTTCCTTACATTATGCTTGCTAAGTGCTTAGTTATCTAAGCATTTTATTTGCGGCGATGTTTCTCTCCGGCAATTAGGTTAACGACATGTTTCTATTTTTCTTAAATGAAATTATCATTTTTTATGCGTTTTCAGCCAACTCATTTGCAAACACAACTAATTCACTACGATTAATTGCAAAAACCCCCATTCCACCTCGCTCAAAATCAAACCAGAAAAAGGGTAATTCAGGATACAACGCAATAAGTGCCTCATCCGAAGCACCTACCTCAACAATAAGCACACCATACTCTGTTAAATAATCTGCAGCTTGTGCCAATAGCTTGCGCGTTAAGGTTAACCCATCAGCACCCGATGCCAATCCTAACATAGGCTCGTGATGAAACTCTTTAGGCATGGCAGCAATTTCGGCAGCGTCGACATATGGCGGATTACTCATAATTAAATCGTATTTTTTACCCGCTAACTGAGCAAATAAGTCAGACTCAATGGCAGTTACCCTGTCTTCAACACCATGCAATGCAATATTTTGTTTCGCAACTGCAATTGCAGCAGGACTAATATCCACTAAATCAACCACGACATTGGGCAAAGACTGCAAAGCAGCAATACCAATACAACCAGAGCCTGTACACATATCTAGTACATGTTCACAAGAATCTTCATTAACCCACCCATCAAAACCACGTGCAATCAGCTCTGCAAAAGGAGATCGTGGCACTAACACATGCTCATTGACAATAAAATTCATACCTGCAAACCACGTTTTACCCACTAAATAAGCTGCAGGTTTGCGAGTAGTAATACGATCATCAAATAAAATACCAATACGCTTCGATTCATCGTCTGTAACAGAGGCATCTAACCAATGCGATTCTAAGTCTGGTGGCATATTAAGCGATTGATACACCAAAAATTTAGCTTCATCAAAAGCGTTATCCATACCATGCCCATAAAACAAGTGCGCTCCTAAAAAGCGTGTTGCTCCCCATCGGATAAAATCACGGATAGTCGATAATCCTGACATATTAGACATCATTAAGCTCATAATAATTAAGCCCCCTTCGGACGAAAAGCTAACACTTTTTCGGGATTAGTTTCAAGTCTTGCGCCGCCAATTAAATCGATACAATACGGCACAGCTGCAAACACCGCCCCCAAACAATCACTAATCGCAGAGGGCTTACCTGGTAAGTTAATCATTAAACTCTTTCCCCGAATTCCTGCAATTTGACGCGATAAAATAGCAGTAGGGACAACCGCTAAAGAGACAGTGCGCATTTGCTCACCAAAACCATCTAAAATCTTATCGCATACCTTTTCTGTTGCCTCTGGTGTCACATCACGCAATGCAGGACCTGTACCACCCGTGGTCAAAATCAAATCACAATGCTCTGTATCAGCCAATTCAATCAGTGTTTGCTCAATCAGCAACTGCTCATCAGGAATCAGACGCACTACCGCTTGCCATGGGCTCACTAGCGTATCTGTCATCCATTGCTGCATAGCGGGACCCCCTTTATCCTCATAAACACCTGTCGATGCTCTGTCTGAAATGGTCACAAAGCCAATTCTTGCTATTTGCATAGTCTGCCTCTTGTAAATTTTAATTAGAATGCCTATATGATACGTCAGAGACTGTGATTATTCAGTTAGAATAGCGCAATAAGACTGACTAACTCCATAAAGAAATATAATGCCAAATAACGAACACGACAACGATCTGCCGAATTTGCCCAGCGAGAACCTAGCTCAAGACACAAATGATACAATTCATGAACACGTAAATGAAGTCGTACTTGAAGAAAAAAATGCCTTATCTGTGCATGATCATCATCATTTACCGACTAATATTTATTTAATCCCCATTCGTGAACGTCCATTTTTTCCTAAACAAACCCTTCCTGTTGTGCTAAACAAGGAAATTTGGATTGAAACATTTAAAAACATTGAACGCGGCAAACAGTGGTTAGTCGGACTAGTCTACACACCCGATGGGGGTGAGCACGCAAAACCTGAAGAATTTAGCGATATTGGTACATTGGTTCGCATTCATCATCCACGCGTGACAGATGATCGTATCCAGTTTATTGCTGAAGGGGTTAAACGATTTAAAATTGAGCATTGGCTATCAGAGTCAACCCCATTTCGAGCACACATTAGTTACCCTGAAGATGAGGTAGCAGACGATCAAGAGGTTGAGAATAAAGCATATGCGATGGCAATATTGGCAATTTTACGTGAAATGGTGCCGCTTAATCCCCTGTTTGGTGAAGAAATTAAGCTATTCTTAAACCGTTTTAGTTTTAATGACTCTGCAACCTTAGCTGATTTTGCAGCGGGCATGACGACAACCGATGGTCAGTCGTTACAAGATATTTTATCGACTTTTGACCTATCTAATCGACTCAATAAAGTTCATAACTTGTTTACACAAGAGCTTGAACTTGCTAAATTGCAATATAACATTCGTGAACGTGTTGAAGAAAATCTATCGGAACAACAGCGTAAGTTTTTCTTACGTCAACAACTCAAAGAAATTCAAGAAGAGTTAGGCATTACCAAAGATGATCGCGCAGTTGACTTAGAAAAATTTGAAGCACGCCTTACAAAACTGACTCTACCTGACGACGTACAGGATAAAGTAACAGAAGAACTTGAAAAATTAGGATTTTTAGAACCACAATCTCCTGAATATGGCGTAACACGCAACTGGCTTGATTGGGTTAGTAGTTTGCCGTGGGGTATTCATAGCACGGATAAACTCGATTTAACCATTGCCCGCAAAGTACTTGACAAACATCATGATGCATTAGACGATGTTAAAGATCGTATTATTGAATTTTTGGCTGTTGGCGCACTCAAAGGTGAGGTGAAAGGTTCGATTATTTTATTAGTAGGACCACCTGGCGTAGGTAAAACCTCAATTGGTAAATCGATTGCTGAGGCATTGGGTCGTCAATTTTATCGTTTTTCGGTAGGCGGCATGCGCGATGAAGCCGAAATTAAAGGGCATCGTCGTACCTATATTGGTGCTATGCCAGGTAAGTTTATACAGGCACTTAAAAGCATTCAAACAGCTAACCCAGTCATTATGCTCGATGAAATCGATAAAATAGGCTCATCTTATCAGGGTGATCCTGCTTCCGCGCTACTCGAAGTGCTAGATCCTGAGCAAAATAAAGAGTTTCTCGATCATTATTTAGATACGCGTTTTGATTTATCAAAAGTATTATTTGTTTGTACTGCTAACACAATCGATAGTATTCCCGACCCATTATTAGACCGTATGGAAATTATTCGCCTATCGGGTTATATTACCGAAGAAAAGATGCGCATTGCAAAACGCCATCTTTGGCCTGCTTTATTGCACGAGTCAGGAATTTCATCAAAAACGATCGAAATCACCCCGCCTGCTATTCATCATATTATCGAAGGCTATGCGCGTGAAGCGGGTGTACGTAATCTTAAAAAATTACTCGAACGCATGATTCGAAAAATTGCAGTCAAATTAGTAACAGGTACAGTTGAAACCGTACGTATTCATGTAAAAGATATTGAGGATAGTTTAGGGCATCCTAAGTTTAGTAATGAAAAACCAGAAAATGTTGTTGGTGTCACAACAGGATTAGCATGGACATCGATGGGAGGAGTGACCCTTAATATTGAAGCGAGTCGTATTCATACGCTCAATCGTGGCTTTAAATTATCGGGTCAATTGGGTAATGTCATGCAAGAGTCGGCGGGTATTGCCTACAGTTATGTCAGTTCTAATCTGGCACGCTACAAAGGCGACCCTAAGTTTTTTGATGAAGCATTTGTCCATTTACATGTTCCTGATGGCGCGACCCCCAAAGACGGTCCTTCGGCTGGGATTACAATGGCAACAGCATTATTATCTTTGGCACGTAACGAGCAATTAAAAGAACAAATTGCCATGACGGGTGAGTTGAGTTTAACGGGGCATGTATTACCTGTTGGCGGAATTCGTGAAAAAATTATTGCTGCACGTCGTGTCGGCATCAAAAACATTATTATTCCGTTTGATAATCGCCATGATTACGATGAAATGCCAGACTATCTTAAAGAAGGATTAACGCTGCATTTTGCACGACATTTTGAAGACGTGGTCAAGCTTTCTTTTAATCCACGTCCAAAAGTTTCATTATCTAAGCCACGAAACACTGGCACAGCACAGCCAACAGCTAACAGCCAACAGTCGTCGTCGGCTAAGCAGCACACGTAGCAACACTTTGAACCTCCCCATGCCTAAAGGCAGGGGATTCCTACCAATCGACACAGTACCTACATCCGAACGAACTGGGGTCTTGTTAGTTTCGTGAGAAACGAACACCTTGACCAGTTCCGAAGATGCTTTGACGCACGATCCGCTCTGACGGCAGTAGTACCGTAGGAAAGCGAGACGCTTTACCATTTGCAGATTGATCTACACATAATCCCGTGCGTCTCAGCAGTGGTTCCACAGCCGACCAACTCTGTTGGAGTTGATGAGGATTATGTGTCTTTCCTGACGCATTTAACGCCAGAAAAGCACTGTACACATCCCGTTGCACACAACTTTTTCCATCCGCTAAATTGTGATGGCGTTGTGACAAGGGCTTTTTACTACGTGAGTCTGATACATGATCATACTGACTCATCGCTAACGCTCTGGTGTTTAACTCGATCACCATACCGCCAGCACTTTCAGCCTTGCGTGTGAGGTGTGAGAAAAACAGCCCAGAGGCTTTGACCTTAGCACTTCTGCCAAAGTTCTTTTGGAAACCTTTATGCGAGATCGTCTCGGTCTTAATGACATTGCCTTGTGCCAATATCTTGTTAACCAGTTCGCCATGATCTCGTTTGCGAGCAGCGGTTAGTTTTCTTTCCGTAGTCGCTAACTTGGTTTTGT
>CAMCGI010000113.1 GCA_945874205.1 Francisella tularensis subsp. holarctica | reverse complement strand
GTTAGGCGAGCAATGACAGCGGCAGGTGCAGATGTAACACCAGACACAATCAACCAACTAGCACATTGTCCTGCTTGGGAGGTTGAATTAGCGATTGGCATTACTCATCTTGAAGGAAAGGGCGAGCTAGAAACCTTGCTAAAAGAGATCAAAAATCAAGATTCAACCTATGCTGATTGCTTAGAAGCATGGAAAAAATGCCTTGAAGAACAAGGAAAAATAATCAAACAAAAAGATTTTGATAAATTTTGGCTCAATAATTATTTTCGTTATGACACCTGTAGTAAGCAAGAGCAAAAGCAAGCAGATAAAAACTGTAAACAGAAAGCAGCATTTGAAAAAGCAGATATTTGGGATTTGGAACACTCAGCCCTCGATGACCTCAAAACATTTTTACGTTTGTTTGCTTTGTGAAAAAGGTTAAAATCTACACCATGTGCCAAAAAAACAAGTAAGGACAAGCCTAATGACCCCACTAACCCCAATAAGCCTAGACATTACTAGCGAGCACCTTGCTCAATTAAAAGCCTTGTTTCCCAATGTGTTTACGGAAGGGATGATCGACTTTGATGCCTTAAAAGCAGAATTGGGTGAGCATTTAGAAACCGAGGGCGAACGCTATCAGTTTACTTGGAATGGTAAAGCACAAGCCAAACGCATTGCTACCACGCCAAGTATGGGGACATTACGCCCAGCGGTGGATGAGTCGGTAAATTGGGACACCACGGAAAATCTGTATATCGAGGGTGATAACCTTGAGGTGCTCAAGCTGTTGCAAAAAGCCTACTTTGGCAAGGTGAAGATGATTTACATCGACCCGCCTTACAACACAGGCAAAGACTTTGTGTATAAGGATGATTTTAAGGACAACCTGAGCAACTACAAACGCCTGACCAAACAGGTCGATGATGAAGGCAATCCGCTCACAACCAATAGCGACAGCTCGGGGCGGTATCATTCTAACTGGTTGAATATGATGTACCCGCGCTTAAAACTCGCCCGTAACCTACTGCGTGACGATGGCGTGATTTTTATCAGTATCGATGACAATGAAGTGCATAACCTAAGAAAACTCTGTGATGAGATTTTTGGGGAGGGGAATTTTGTGGCGAATGTGGTTTGGCAGAAAAAGTATGCCGCAACCAATGATGCTAAAGGCTTTTCTGCTATGCACGATCACATTCTTGTTTGTCAAAAATCAGCTAGTTTTGAGAGAAAACTTCTACCAAGAACAGAAGAACAGAACAAGCCGTATAAAAATGATGATGGTGATGGTAAAGGTTTATGGCGTTCTGATAATTTATTGGTTCGTTCTTTTTCAAGTAATGCTGTATATCCAATTAAAAATCCGAATACAGGAGAAGAGTTTTTTCCTGCCGAGGGTAGCAGTTGGCGGGCTAGTAAGGAAACAATGGCTGAATGGTTAGCTGAAAATAGAATTTATTGGGGAAAAGATGGTACTGGTGCGCCACAGTTAAAAAGATACTTGAATGAAGTGCAAGATGGAAGAGTGCCTACTACTTGGTGGAAATTTGAAGATGTTGGTCATAATGATGCTGCTAATAAAGAGGTTGCAGGTTTATTTGAGTCTAAAACGCCTTTTGATACTCCAAAACCCTCTAGTTTGATTTATCAAATGTTGCAAATTGCATCTAGTCCCAATGACATCATCCTTGACTTCTTCTCAGGTTCAGCCACAACTGCCCATGCGGTGATGCAACTCAATGCTGACGATGGCGGCAATCGCAAATTTATCTTAGTACAAATTCCCGAAGCCACGCCAGAAGGCTCAGAAGCCCGAAAAGCAGGCTATGCCACCATTGCTGAAATTGGCAAAGAACGCATGAGAAGAGCGGGGAAGAAAATACAAGAGAGCCTAGCAAAACCACCCCGTCAGGCTTCGCCTGCCACCCCTCCAACGGAGGGGAATGGGGGACAAGCCGACTTGCTATCAAATTCCCCTCCTGTGGAGGGGTACGCCGAAGGCGGGGGGTGGTCTGAACCAACAACACAAAAACTAGACCTAGGCTTCAAAGTCTTTAAACTCGACACTTCTAATATCAAAGCATGGAATCCAACACCCGACACCTTGCAAGAGGATTTGCTTCATGCGGTTGATAACATTCTGAGCGATCGCACCGATGAAGACCTGCTGTATGAAGTGCTAATTAAATACGGCTTACCGCTTACCCTGCCCATCGAAACCGTACAGCTCGGACAACACACAGGCTTTTCCGTCGGCATGGGATCGCTCGTCGCTTGCTTTGCAAAAGGTATTACCCTAGAAACGGTGCAAGCCATTGCCGATATGAGTACCCCAGAAAACCCTGTGCTGCGCGTGGTGTTTAGAGATTCCAGCTTTGCGGATGATAATGTCAAAACCAATGCCGTGCAGAGACTCAAGCAGGCGGGTATTGAAGATGTGGTGAGTGTTTAATATGGGTTATTTGGTTTTATTCTCTGGAATTTTTATTGGTATTTTTATCGGATTTTTTTTATCTTCAGAATTGCGCACGGAAATTAGCAAAGATTGGGCAGCGTGGATTGCAGCGTTATCAACCCTAGTAATAGCATTGCTTACGATTGTATTATCCATGGAAACTTGGGGATTAAGAAAGATACAAACAAAGCAAATAGAGATCATGAGAAAAAACGCTATTACACCTTTAGTAAATTTGAAATTAGAAATAAGCCAAGTAGACAGAATTTTTATAAATTTATTGGTTGAGAACAATGGAGTAGGCATTGCTAAAAATATCAGGTTTAAAGTAATAATGGTAAGTTTAGAAGACGATACAGGTGCTTCTGAGTTATCTGATAAGTTTAAGAAAATCGGATTTATAAAAAATGGCATTTCTTCATTAGGAATTAATGAAGTTAGAGAAACTTTTTTGTTTATATTTCCTAACTTTACAGAAAAGTTTGGTGATAAATTTTATAACAGTCATGTGGATATTGAAATTTCATACCAAGATATTGATGGCAATGATTATAAAAACTCGGCATCATTTAGAATGAATGAATACATAGAGATTGGAACACTTGGAGGTCCAGCTCCCCTTTATCAAATTGCAAAAAATACAGAAGCAATGAGTAAGTTTTTGAAGAACTTAACATGACCTACCATCCCCCCCTCACCATTACCCCAACCATCCTAAACCTTGTCGCTCACATTAGCGAACAGGTGGGGCGGTTATCGGTGTTGTCTGCCAATGCCGATTTGCGCTTGCGTCGTATTGCCCGTATTCGTACCATTCAGGGCAGTTTGGCGATAGAGGGCAATACGCTGAGTGAAGCGCAGATTACCGCGATTTTGAATGGTAAGCCTGTTATTGCACCCCAGCGCGAAGTGCAAGAAGTGAAAAATGCACTGGCGGCTTATGAGCAGTTCGAGCAATGGCAGGCTAATAATGAAATGGACTTGTTAGCCGCTCATTCTGCCTTAATGATGGGTCTGGTTGACGAAGCAGGGCAGTATCGTTCAGGTGGTGTGGGCGTGATGTCGGGTAAAACAGTCATTCATATCGCACCACCAGCCAATCAAGTTCCTCGCCTAATGCACGATTTGATGCACTGGTTAGCAACCAGCGAACTACATCCACTCATTCGTAGTGCGGTTTTTCATTACGAGTTTGAATTTATTCATCCCTTTAGCGATGGTAACGGGCGATTAGGTCGCTTGTGGCAGAGTAAAATTTTAGCCCAATGGCATCCGTTATTTGCCAATATGCCTGTCGAAACCATGGTCTTTGCCCATCAAGCAGATTACTACGCTGCCATTGCACAAAGCACCGCACAAAGCGATAATGCGCCTTTTGTTGAATTTATGCTGGGTATGATTCGGGAGACACTAGAGGCTCAAGCCACCCCGCAAGTTAACCCGCAAGTTAACCCGCAAGTTAAAGAGATTATCAAGCGTTTTGATGGTCTGCTAGCTTTCTGTTCAGAACCGCAATCACGTCAAGCACTGCAAAGTTTTTGCCAACTGACTGATCGTGAACATTTTAGAAAACAAGTATTACGCCCATTGCTTGAATCAGGTATTTTGTCGCTGACTTTACCAGAGAAGCCTAATAGCCCCAAACAACATTATGTACTTTCAGAAGTAGGAAAAACACTGTTATGAAATTCCACTTTAACAACGACTTGCCCCATCAACGATTAGCGTGGGAAGCAACAGTAAACCTGTTCAAGGGGCAAGAATCTTGCGCTGTGCCTTTTTCCATGCCACAACTGGGCAGTTTGGGGTTTAGTAGCGAACAGGGTACTGCCAACCGTTTGCAGTTAGACGGTGACGATTTACTGGCGAATTTGCGCGATGTACAGCTTAAACGTGGTTTGAAAGAGTCTAGTTCTGTTGATAAAAACCAACTGCACTACACCATTGAAATGGAAACAGGCACAGGCAAAACTTATGTGTATTTACGCACCATTTATGAACTGAATAAAGCCTACGGACTGACCAAGTTTATTATCGTTGTGCCGTCTTTGGCGATTAAAGAAGGTGTGAGCAAGTCGCTGGAAATGACCAAAGAACATTTTGGACAGATTTACCAAAATACCGCTTGCGATGCTTTTGTCTATGATTCTGCCAACTTGGAGCAGGTGCGCAACTTTGCTGAATCGAGCCATATTCAGATTATGGTCATTAACATTCAGGCGTTTAGTAAAAGCTTTACCGATCCCGAAAAAGAAGACAAAGCGAATATCATTCACCGTACCAATGACCGACTCGAAGGGCAACGCCCGATTGAACTGATTGCCAAAACCAACCCCATTGTTATTATCGACGAACCGCAATCGGTGGATACCACCGCCAAATCTAGCGATGCGATTAAGTCCCTCAATCCCTTGTTTACGCTTCGTTATTCTGCCACCCATAAAGACAAGCATTTACCGATTTATAAGCTCGATGCCGTCGATGCTTATCAACAAAAACTGGTGAAACAGATTGCCGTATTGCCAGTAGAAGCACAAAACGATCATAATCGCGCTTATATTAAATTGTTCAAGGTGCGTAACAGTAAAGGCAGTATCGAAGCCGAGCTTGAGTATGATGCTTTTACCAAGTCGGGCGCAATTAAGCGCGAGAAAAAATGGCTGAAACAAGGCGCGGACTTATACGAATACACCAAGCGCGACATTTATGAAGGCTATGTGGTGCAGGATATTTCTGCCGAGCCAGATAATCAATGGGTGAGTTTTCAAGGTTACGATGCGGTATTAAACGTGGGTGAAGCTATGGGTGCAATTGATGACGATGCCCTAAAGCGTCAGCAAATTGCCCAAACTATCGAGAAACACCTAGAGCGCGAATTACTGCTATTACCCAAAGGCATTAAGGTGTTAAGCCTGTTCTTTATCGATAAGGTTGCTAATTATCGTGCTGTCGATGACGAGGGGAATCCTACAGCGGGCAAGTATGCACGCATGTTCGAAGAGGAATACCACAAGCAAGCCAAACGCCCTAAGTTCCAGTCGTTGTTTAAAGAAATTGATTTAACGACCTACGTGGGTGCAATTCATAACGGTTATTTCTCGCAGGATAAAAAAGGCGTTTGGAAAGACACTAAGGAAAATCAGCAAAGTACCGAAGATGCGGGGCGTGCTTACGCGCTGATTATGAAAGAGAAAGAAAAACTACTAGACTTGAATGAGCCATTACGTTTTATTTTCTCGCATTCTGCTTTGCGTGAGGGCTGGGATAATCCCAATGTATTCCAAATTTGTACGCTCAATGAAACCACTTCTACCATCAAGAAACGACAAGAGATTGGGCGCGGGTTGCGCTTAGCGGTGGATGCGACAGGGCATCGTGTTGAAGACAGCAACTTTAACATTAACACCCTAACCGTGATTACCAATGAATCCTACACCGATTTTGTCGAGAAATTGCAGAAAGAAATTGAGGACGATCAGGGGATTAAATTCGGTATTGTCGAAGATCACAGTTTTGCCAATATTCTTGTACCTGTGACTGGTCAAGAGTCTGAATACTTAGGACAAACGCGCTCTGTTGCTATTTTCGACTATTTGCGTCAGCAACAGCTTATCGACATCAAAGGCAAGGTGCAAGATGCGCTCAAAGTCGCTTT
>CAMCGI010000112.1 GCA_945874205.1 Francisella tularensis subsp. holarctica | reverse complement strand
CACTGTCTCTCCTGTTGCGCCGACCGACTCACCCCAGAAAAGACTGCCATCTTGCAATGCCAGTAATGCTTTCATAATCACCCATTTCCCTATCTATTTAACCTGATTGCCCTTTTACACATAGTGCGGATACAAAAAAACGGAGAAGGCAGAGCCCACTCCGTTTCATCGTGTATATTATGTTTGACTCGTTATGATTAACACGTCTATTCTTCGCTCCGCAAATTTGTCTAATGATACCCCAAATTTAGGCAAAATGTCTAGGATATTATCTTAAGATAAGTAACCATTACAGCGGGATCATAACAATAAAAAATACAGAAATCATTGGATTTGAACGTGCTGCTGTTTTATTTTTTCTTGCAAAAATAGCGGCAACTTTGACCAGTCAGAAACATCAATCATAATGGGTAGGTTCGATTCTGAAAAAGCATCTTTAAGGCGTTCGAGTTGTTGCCAGTCTATCGGTGTTGTTGTTAATAACGCAATGTCACAGTCCGACCACTGCTTTGCCTTCCCTGTTACCCGCGAACCAAAGACCCACACCGTCGCATCTGGCATATATTCCGCTAAGATGGCTTTAATTTCTTGTTGCCAATCGCTCGGTAGGTTAAGTGTTGGCATCATTAAGACGACTTAATAAGAATTGGGCATGAGGTAAAAAATCTTGAGCGATTACGAATACCTGCTGTGCAGTTTCTTCGTTATAGGTATGCGATGTTAGATTACGAGCATCGCCAAAAGCAAACCAAGGCATAGGGTCATCAATCAGTCTGTGTTGCGCTGCCAGTCGAAACAAGTCTTTTCGGGTGCGCGGGTGTTCTGCTTGCTCAGGGTCGATATTCTCTTTAATCCAGCGTTGTAACAGTTTCCAACATTGCTCGTAAGCTACTTCAAATTGTTGAATGACTCCTGCACGCAAGGTTTCTTGTAGTGCAGACAAGGGTTCATCAGCAACAAAGGGGTAATCCTTAATGGTGTTTAAGGCTCGCGCTAAGGCAAGAAGTGCATCTTGTGCAGCTTGTGGATTGAGCGGCATTTTTAGGACTCTTGGTTGTTTTTGATCATAATGCATTGGAACTATAGCAATAACCATTTTCCTTTCAATGGGATATGCCATAAACTATAACTCCTTATTTTTATTCTTTATTTGCGTAACAATATTCTGCTGCCCTCTCAGGCTTCCTGTCAATGATGCTATTTCGATTAAGTCTGTTGAATCGTCAATCTGTTGTTTAGTAATTCTGATTTTCTTCTGTAACTTATTACTTGCCAACATTCCACTACCTGATAGACGCACGCCAGTAACTATTTTGTACTGTGTACTCGCATATGTTATTGATTTTAAATTTTTGGTTTTAAGTCCATTGTTTCTAAGTAACTGCCGAACCTCTGATAGCATTTTCTTTGTTGCCTTTTCTCCTGAAATAGTGATGTCATCAACATAAAGCGTAAATACACATTCGTTTTTTTGCGCAAGCATGTTAATTTGATCAAACACATCAACATAGGTCCAAAATGCCAAGCGATCGCTGAGGAAACTACCTGTTGGCAATACCTGTTTAAGAGCACCAGAGTCATCTGTTAATGGTACAGTACATAAATCTGCCAATAAGGAAGCTATATCATTACTACATAGAAACTTTTTAGCGAAAAGATTGAATACCATCTCCCTCGATACACTAGGAAAAAAACTCTTAATGTCAGTTTTTATTAGTGGATTCAATGAGATATGTTCTGATGCATTATCTATAAATGATCGACCTTTTTTAGAAAACACATAATCTGGTTGCTGAATTCTTGCCAAGTATTTTGCAATTTTCCTATGGATAGTTTCTAAATCATATATAGGTTTTTGGTATTTTCTATCTTTATCAGCAATTTTCACAATACCATGATGATAATAAGACTCGATATTTTCTGACAAACTCTTACAGGAGTACCAATCTAACCCGAAGATAGACTCAAACTGCCCTTTGCCTTTAATTTTAAATAGTGGCGATTGATGTAAGTGATAAGGAGTGTTAAGCCGCTTTTTGCGCAATACTGTCATAGTCTGCCAACCACTCAAGAATTTTTAACACCTTGTCTGCCGCAGAAACTCTGATCTTATTCTTGGTAATACTCTTCTTACCGTCAATGTTTTCAGAAAACAATAAGATTGTCGATACAGGCATATTGAAAATACTAGAGTATTTATTTAACAAGTCAATACTAGGAGGCTTAACTCCTTTCTCAATCTCACTTAAATAGGAGTTAGATATCTCAAGTCGTGCAGCCAACCCAACTTGTGTGAGCTGATGGTAAGTTCGAAGAAGCTTTAATGCTCTATTAATCATTTGATTTTCCATTGTTGAGACAAAGGGGCACTGTTGATTTAATTATAAAAACCAATTACAAAACTGATCAAATAACCAATAACCGCATTTAATGACAATTGCTTTCACAAAAAATCTTTTGATACGCTTAACTACAGTTCCCTGCTCTTTGGAAGATTTATTGTCCATAATAGACCTCTCTATTACACTGCAAAATCGCAGCCGTCGTACGTAATAGATCCAAAGCAATGAGCAGGTAATCCCCCCTTTATTACAATGCATCACTCAGCGACGTCGTGCTGAGTGATGCTTTTTTTCAGCGCACCACGTATGACTCAGTGACGAGGTGTGCAGAAGTATCAGAGCTTACGCTCCACAAAGTCAAAAAGACTTCCAATTACCGACGATTATCTTTTTTCAATCTTCTGCGCCAGATTCTAGCATCAACTTCCTTAATTTGAAAACTATTTCGCAAATAGCGAATAAAATACTCAAAACTATCTTGAAAATTAACGAAGACCGCACTATATTTGTAGCTGTGAGGGCAATCCTATCTTTTGCTTTTTTATCAATAACTCAAAAGGTTAATTTAACATGAATACAAAACAAACGTCTGAAGGCTTAGCACAACTGGCCGCACGCACACTTAATGACGACAACGCATCCAAGATCGCTAAACGATTAGCTGGATCCGCATTATCACAAACGCACACAGGCAACCAAACTAGCTCCGAGATGGAAGGCTTAGCGTCAACAGTTCTTAGAAGCACAAAGTACAGTGACGATACTAAATCTTTAGCTGCCTCGGTTCTATCACAATCAGATAAAAATCGGTAAACTACCTCAATACGTAAAACTAAGTAGCCAAGTAATTAATTTGGCTACTTAGCAAGAATGCTTAGGTCAGTGGTCGTAGATTGGGGTTCAAGTCCCCTTATGTTGGTTGGCATCGTAGCCTTTATTTTAATTTTTAGATACTTAAGCATTTATTTGCAAAATACTGGCAATCAAAAATACTCAAATAAGGAAAACACTACTATGAAAAAAAACAACCATTCTCAGTCACAAACTACACTTTTAACCAGCGTTACATTGGAAACATTGTGGGCTATTGGTGTCGGCTGCATAGCAGGTTCGCTTCTACTGACCTAAGCATTTTCAAGGATTAAAGTAATTGTCTCACTATAAGTTTTCGTCAAAACAAGAACTTATTCAATATTTGGCAACTCATGAGTTGCCATCTGATGTTACGCGGCAGCTATTAAACCAACCACCCACCCATTAACATCACCGACGATGGTAGCCTCACGTTTGCTTTGAGCAAATATTCGGTAGCTATCGAGTAGGGTTTCTAGGGCGATCATGGCATGCCTTTGTCTTAAATTTCGGTTGCAAATACAACTGCTATTCTAGCACGCTCTAACACCCTAAAGCACCATCATCCCCTCCAATCGTTTCAGCGAAGCAGCCCCTTTTAATGCTAACGGCTGGGCAAAGGTAGCCACCCATAATTCGATTGCCATACTTTGGGCTTGTGCATAGCGTTCAGGATGCATTTTTTGTAAGCCTTTGGCTTGTAGCATTAAGCGTTCAACGCTTCTATACTCGTCTTGACGACGCTCATCGAGCGGTAGGTTTTCGGTTAGTTTTTCGAGACGATAAGCGGCAGCTTTGAGATAACGTGGCACATCGCGCCAACCAGAGTCGGTCATATCGATGACAAAACTCGGGTTAAGGCGTTGCTGGATAAAGGCTTCAATATCGGCAATGGATTCGCTACGGGTTGGCGTTTTAAGACGCGTACAGTCACTCAAAAGTTGCTGACCCTGTTGCAGGAGTTGTTGTGTCTGCCCTGCATAATCACGAATTTGCCCTGTTACTTTAGCGCGAATGGCATTGAGCAGCGTATTAAAGCCCTCCAGAGTGCGAATAGCAGCCGCTTGCGGCGTTAGTGCAATCAGTGCGCGTTCAACCAACTGTTCGACCAAATCCGTGCAAGGACGTTGCCACCTTGCCCAAGGCAAACACAAGGCTTGCCCTTTTAATAACTCTTTGCGCACCCCATTAAGGGTTTGCGCTAATGCCAACCCTAACAATCGACGCACCCCTGCAGCATGAGCGACATCGGCTTCTTGCTGGCTAGGTAAGGGGGACAACACAACCCCATCTTCATCCAACACCAAGGCTAAAAATGCCTGTCCGCCCCCAGCAATTTTTTGTGTCAGTGGAATCGAGTCCCACTGCCATGTTTTTGCCACATCGCTAACAGATTGCGCTGATTGCACTGTTAAGGCTGAATGTTCACGCAATGCTAAGCGTGCTGCTTCGGCAAATTGCGTTTGCAATGCCGCTAAATCGCGCCCTTGCGCCAAGACTTTTTTACCATCCATAATGCAAATACGTGGCGATAAATGTGCTGGCATGGCAAGCCCTACCCAATCCTCGGGACTGACGATTGCACCCGCCTGTTTACTTAATACTTGTGACAAGGCTTGCTCAAAAGGCTGATTGCTTTGTGCCGAAAGCGATTTAGCTGCTTGCTGCGCTTGTTGTGTCGCAGGCTGTAATTTCACGCGCAATGGTTTAGGCAAAGCGCGAATAATGGCTTCGATTTTTTGCGGCAATAACCCCGGTACGAGCTTTGCCAAATTGTCCTCACGCAATAGCGGCAACTGCGCTAGCGTGACATTAATGGTCATACCATCGTCACTATCGCCAGGTGAAAACTTGTACTGCAAAGGCAAACGCAAGCGATTGGGAAGTTGCAGCTGATTGGGAAAGTCTTGCTGTCCATCAACTTCTTTACGAAAGACATCGGCTTTGGTCATGGTGAGTAATGCCATACGCTCAGGTTGTGCCTTTAACCATTTATCGAGCGATACGGTGCGACACATGCCTTCTGGCAATCGTTGCAGATAAAAGTCGGCTAATGCCATGTCATCAACCAAGACATCGCTGCGACGTGTTTTGTCTTCCCAGTCTAGGGCTTCATCCATCAGTTTTTGGTTTTGTTGTAAAAACGCCCAGCGCGTCATTACCTCACCCGTTACTAAGCCATCACGGATAAAGAGTTCGCGTGCGGTTTTGGGGTCAACTTTGCCGAAATCGGCAGGACGATCACCTACAATCGGTATACCATACAAACTCACCGTTTCTTTCGCCAATACCCGACCCTGTTTTTTCGACCAGTAAGGCTCGCTGTAATTACGGGTAATCAGATGCCCTGCTAAGGACTCTAACCAAGAGACATCAATTTCCGAGACAAATCGCGCCCAAGTTTTGCTGATTTCGACCCACTCAAACGCCATAATCCATTTAGCACGACTTTTAGACAATACTGATGAAGGGTGAATCGCGAGCTGCACGCCCCTTGCGCCTTGATAGCTGCGTGTACGCTCATCACGCAAGGCAATTTGCCCTAATAACCCCGTGAGCAATGACTTGTGTAAGCAAATCGCTGTTGTCTCACTCACACGAGCCGAGCCGTCCTCTAGGGTTTCACGCTCGTTTAAGTCATTCAACTTCCAACCAAACTCAGTCACACTCTGATGCATCTGCCCAACCAACTCGTGCCATTCGCGCATCCGTCTTCCCGACAAATAATGCTTCTGACACCACGTTTTGAGTTTGCTATGAGAGGTATGCTTGCGTTGATATTCGTAGGCTTCCCACAAATTCAACAGCGTCAAAAAATCCGAACGCGAATCATCAAAGGTTTTATGTTTTTCGCGTGCGGCTTGCTGCTTATCGGCTGGCGTTTCACGCGGGTCTTGTAACGACAATACCCCCGCCAGTACACAGACTTCTGCTAATACGCCCTCGCTTTCTGCCGCCACCAGCATACGCCCCACACGCGGGTCGGTTGGCAG
>CAMCGI010000111.1 GCA_945874205.1 Francisella tularensis subsp. holarctica | reverse complement strand
CTGATCTGAAGTCATACTTGCAACGGCTGCTGTGCTTAATGCTGCAATTTGCCCTGAACTCAATCCAGCAAGATCGGTAGCACTTAATCCCGCTACTTGTACTGACCCTAATTTGGCTAATTGCGTGACACTCAGTGCAGAAAAAGCGGCTGGCGCTATTGCAGCAATTTGAGCGGAACTCAACCCAGCAATATCATTGGTTGCTAACCCCATCACTTGCTTACTCGTCATACTGGCAAATTGTAACGTGCTTAATGCTAATACATCGGCATTGTCCATTCCTGTAATTTGTGCTGCACTTAATGCGTTAATTTGGGCTGTGGTCAACCCTTTAATATTATCAGTCGTTAACGCTGCAAGCTGCGTGACAGTTAATCCTTTTATACTGGCTGTCGCAAGTGAGGCAATCTGATCTGAAGTCATGCTTGCAACCGCTGCAGTGCTTAATGCTGCAATTTGTCCTGAACTCAATCCAGCAAGATCGGTAGCACTTAATCCTGCTACTTGTACTGACCCTAATTTGACTAATTGCGTGACACTCAGCGCAGAAAAAGCGGCTGGCGTGATTGCAGCAATTTGAGCACAGCTTAATCCAGCAATATCATTGGTTGCTAAGCCCATCACTTGCTTACTCGTCATACTTGCGAGCTGTGATGTACTTAATGCTAATATATCTGCATTATCCATACCTGTAATTTGTGTCGAACTTAATGCATTAATTTGTGCTGTCGTTAAACCTTTGACATTTGCTGTCGTTAAAGCAGCAAGTTGCGTTACGCTTAACATAGCAATATCAGCACTGTCCATACCTGCAATCTGTGTCGAACTTAACGCATTGATTTGTGTTGCCGTTAAGCCTTTTACACTCGCTGTTGTTAAGGCAGCAAGCTGATCTGTACTCATACTGACAACAGCTGCTGTAGCTAATGCAGAAATTTGCAATGAAGTCAATGCACTAGCTTGTATTGCAGTCAACTCTGCAATTGTCGTACTTGTCCACTTTGCAATTTCTGTCACTGGTAATAAAGCAATTTGAGCACTTGTGAGTGTTGTAATGGATGACATAATTACTTTCCTATTGAATAATTGCAGATACAGTTAAATACTAGCATATTTGCTTACTAATAAAATGTCTTTTTATGTCTATTTTTATGCTAAAAACTTAACAAGCATCACAATCCCTAATACAAAAATAAGTAATGAAAAAGCACGCTTTAAGGTTTTAATAGGAAGACGATGTGTTAACGTCGCACCAATTGGCGCAGTAACTAAACTAGCACTAACCAAAATAAATAAAGTTGACCATTGAATTAAGTCACTGCCTAAATGCGTTGCAGTGCCAGCTAATGCAATAATAACGCCTAACACACTAGAAGTTGCAATCGCCACGGGCAGACTAAGCCCTTGCCACATAAGCCAAGGCGTATTCATAGTTCCCCCACCAATACCAATGAGTGCTGATAATAGTCCAGAAAAATAAGCAAAAACACTACTCGCAATTGGGCTAACGACAGTATTGACACGATCAGGATATTTACCCCATAACATTTGTAATGCAATGATAATTTCAATTACCCCAAAGATTATCCCTAATAATGTAATAGGCAAATAATGTGTTAACAATGCACCACAAGCAGCACCCACACTCAAACCAAATGCCAATTTTTTAACTGACAACCAATCTACTTGTCCACTACGCGCATGCGTTATCGCTGCAGCACTCCCTGTCACAGCAACACTCGTTAGTGTTGTCGCAATGGCAATGGCTAAGGCTTGTTCATTGCTTGCCAACCCTAACTGGGGCAAAAAAAATGACAAAGCAGGCACTAAAATTAAGCCGCCACCAATACCAAACAAGCCCGCTAACAAGCCAACAAATGCACCCAGTACGAATAAAATTATCCAAGTCATTATCGTTAACTATTTTGCCGCCACCACTCGCCTAAAATGAGCGCAGTTGCAACACTCACATTCAGCGACTCTACTGCGCCAGTGCCCGAAATATTAATGGGCAAGTCACCCATTGCAGCAACTTTTTTAGAAACACCACTGCTTTCTTCACCAAAAACAATCACCACTTTATTTGGTAATTTGCTGTGATATAAGTCTGTACCTCGATGACTAGAAGTGGTTACTAACGAGTAACCCGCTTTGCGAAATGCAGATAGTCCTTGTGCAAAATCAGGGGAAAAAATAGGATACAATACTTCTGCCCCCCCCTCGGCAACACGAGCAGCAGAACCTGAAAAAAGCATATCGGGCTCTGGCAAAATAATACCTTTGACACCAAAATGTGCCGCCGAGCGCATAATCGCCCCCAAATTGTGTGGATTACCAATATTTTCTAAGGCTAAAACACAATCGCGCTCAACATCTGCCATGCCTTTGAGATAGCCTTGCACTGACAATACTGGCGGCTTACGCACTACTAAGCTAATGCCACCATGATGTTGGCTGCCAGTAATACGCTCTAATTCTGCATCATCTACTACCTTATAGGCTTTGCGTTCTGACGCTAAGGCACGCATCGCATCACCAAAACGTGGTGCTGATTCTGCTGTAAAAAACGCTTTAATGACATCGTCAAAGCGATTGAAAAAAGCAGCGCGACAAGCATTTTCACCGTAAATAACGGCTTCTTGCTGGCGTTGCTCACGTATATGATGTGCGGAAGGACGTTTATTATTAACCATAAATCACTTTCGGTAGCCAAGTGGCAAGTTGTGGAAAAAAGGACAACATAATCAGCATTAATACCTGTAAACCAATAAATGGTACGACACCACGATACAAGTCGGATGAAGGAATGCTCGCTGGCATCACACCACGCAAATAAAATAAGGCAAAACCAAAAGGCGGTGTTAAAAATGAGGTCTGTAAATTGACCGCAATCATAATACCCAGCCAGATAGGATCAACCCCCATAGTAAGCAATACAGGGGCAATAATTGGTACAACGACAAAGGTAATTTCGATAAAGTCTAAAAAGAATCCCAAAATAAACAAAATCGCCATCACGATGAGCATGACTGTAAACACGCCACCTGGTAAGTCAGTGAGCAATTCACGCACTGCTTCGTCGCCACCCAAGCCACGGAAAACGAGAGAGAAGAAAATTGCACCGATAAGAATGGCAAAAATCATACTATTCACTTTCATAGCTTCTAAGCCTGATGATTGCAATAATGATAGACCCAAACGCCCACGAACCACACCCAAAATAAGTGCACCCATCGCACCCACTGCTGCTGATTCGGTCGCTGTGGCGTAACCACCAATGATTGAGCCGAGAACCAGTAATACCAATAATAAAGGGGGTACCAAGGAAGTCATAATTTCGCGTAAGACTGGCTTAGGTGGTAAAAGCTCTTTGGCAATCGGAGGTTGTTTGCGTGCGTGCCATACCATAAATAAGGCATACATTGCAGCGAGTAATAACCCTGGAATCATCGCACCAGCAAATAAATCACCCACCGATAGGGTTTCGGGGTTAAAAATACCCATTTTGAGCTGTGCTTGCTGATAAGCGGATGACAAAATATCACCGAGTAAAATAAGAATGATAGATGGTGGAATAATTTGCCCTAACGTTCCCGATGCACAAATAAGTCCACAAGATAGTTTAGGGTCGTAGCCTTCTTTGAGCATTGCAGGCAAAGCAATTAACCCCATTGCTACGACAGTTGCTCCTACAATTCCTGTACTAGCAGCCAACAATACGCCAACACCGACAACCGCTAACGCCAAACCACCACGCACACCTGCCATCATTTTGGAAGCGGTCAATAATAAATCTTCTGCTAAGCGAGACTTTTCGAGCAAAATACCCATTAGTACAAACAGCGGAATGGCTAATAATTGACTATTTGTTACTAACGACCAAATGCGATTAGGCAAAGCGGTTAAAAATGATTCATCAAAATAACCAAACACCCCTGCAATCAGAGAAAACAACAAGGATGCACCCGCTAACGTGAAGGCGACAGGAAAACCTGTAATCAGTAAGCTAAAGGTAAAAACAAAAAAAAGAAGAGCTAAAAGTTCCATGAGTAATCCTTACAGTTCATGCTGATGTTCAACAGGCAATTCTGCATCTTGACCACGCCATGCCAGAAACGCGCGATAACCAAAAGCAATAGCCGCCAATAGTAGCAAGGCATCACCGAGCAACATTAGAGACTTTACCCAATACACGCCAGCCATCCCCCCTGCATCACCAGAACCTTCATGCATCGACCAAGCGCGGAGAACATAGTCCCAACTAAACCAACCAATTGCAACAATCATCGGTAACAAAAGCAATAAAACGCCCATTAAATCGACAAGCGCACGTGTTTTATCTTGCCAACGTGATGACCAAACATCGACTCGTACATGTGCATTTGCCGTTAGGGTCACCGAAATACCAAGAAGTACCAACAACGCATTGAGATAAATTACCGCATCTTGCAGCGCAATCGACCCCACACCAAACCCATAACGTAATACCAAAACCGAAGTCGCTAATACAGCAAGACCAATCATTAACCAAGCTAACACAGCGCCTAAACGAGTTAAACTCAATTCAATACTCCTAACCATCGTTAGATTCCTTTATCATTTACGATTGCCCTATTTTACTCGAAAGTGTATGATTTTTTACAAAAAAATGAACTGTTAATTTAGTCTTGTTTTTTCTTGTAAAATAAAGAAATAGCCCCTAAAATAAACTACAAAATTACGCATATTTTTATGTCTAGGTCATAATAATAAGGCATAAAAACAATAAAAGGAATAATTATGCTTCGACAGGATAAAGATATTGAGCTGACTTCAACAAATTATCTAATTCTAAACCAATATCGTATCGCCTTAGACTATTCTTCGATTGTTTCCAAAACAGACCCCCAAGGAAATATCACTTATGTTAATGAAAAATTTGAAGTGATTTCTGGCTATACACAAGCAGAACTCTTAGGGGAGAATCATAATATCCTACGCCATCCAGATATGCCCGATCAAACGTTTAAGGATCTGTGGCGCACAATTAGCCATAAAAAAACATGGCAAGGTATCGTTAAAAACCGCAAAAAAGATGGTAGTAGCTATACGGTTAACAGTGTCATTATGCCTATTTTGGATGAAAATAATCATATCATTGAATATATTAGTATTCGCAATGATATTACTGCGCTATTACAACAACAAAAACTAATTAACCAACAACAAATTGATAATCTCACTAATTTACCTAGCCGTAGTGCACTATTAGCTGATATCGAAAACAATCAATTAACAATGGTTGCACTGGTTGATATTTGTAATTTTAAGTTTTTTAATGATTTTTATGGTATTGATGTCGGCGATAAAATCTTGATTGAGGTTGTTAGCTGGCTTACTATTTTTGCACAAAGGTATCATCTTAAAGTGTATCGTGTTTTTGGTGATCGTTTTGCCATTACACCACTGACACCTTGCCAAGGTGCTAACGGTATCGAAAACTCATGCACTGTTGAGGGTTTTATTGAAACATTAGAAGTACTTTGGAGTGGTATTGAACAAGAGTTATTTAATATTAACCATGAAATTATCGATATCGAGGTTACTATTGGGCTTGCTACAGGGCATCGTTATCTTTTACCACTCGCTGAGTCTGCCCTTAACATTGCTAAAAACAACTTTTCTGGCAAAAAAATTACCCTATTTAATGAGCAATCAGTACACCAACAAGATTATCTAAAATGGATTCATCTCGTAAGAGATGCATTGAATGATAAGCGAATTATTAACTACTATCAACCCATCGTTAATCCCAACAATGCTAGTGAAATTAAATATGAAGCATTGGTTAGATTAATTAAACAAGATGGAAGTGTTGTGTTACCCTTTTTCTTCTTGGATATTATTAAAAAAACACGTTACTATCAAAAAATAACGCGTACTGTATTCGATCAAGCACTTGATTTTTCACTAAAGAATAAAGTGCAAGTATCAGTTAACTTATCTATTAAAGACATAGAAAACATAGGATTGCGTGACTATATTTTAGAACAACTCTCGACACATCAAGGCGGCATGGTAACTTTAGAAATTACTGAAAGCGAGTCAATTCAGGATTACGCTACTGTAAAAAGCTTTATTCGAAATGTTCAGCAGCATGGTGCTAAAATTGCCATTGATGATTTTGGTAGTGGTTATTCTAATTTTTCTTATTTAGTCGAAATGAAGACTGATTATCTAAAAATTGATGGGTCACTAATTAAAAACATCCTAACTGATAATAATAGC
>CAMCGI010000110.1 GCA_945874205.1 Francisella tularensis subsp. holarctica | reverse complement strand
CATCACTAATCCTGTTATGAGTAGCGCGATTCTTGCCCAACTTTCTAACAACATGAGTTCTGGTAAAAAGAGTCCCATCAACACTAGCGACAATCCGAGCGCGATACGTTGTTGTCCACGGCGGTTCTTTTGCTGTTCGCTAACCAGCTTAGTGAGCAATACTGATTGCATAGGCAATTGCTGATTCATTGCCTTGATCATTTGTTGATGTTGCACGGGTAAATGTGGCAAATTTTCAAGCAAATAAGGCAGTTGAGCCTTCACATTTTTGATAAAGCCTTTTGGTCCTAATCGTTCATTCATCCAATTTTGTAAAAATGGTTTAGCCGTTTTCCATAAGTCTAGTTCATCATTTAATTGACGACCTAATCCTTCAATATTCAACAAGGTTTTTTGTAGCAATACCAGTTGCGGTTGAATTTCCATTTTGAAGCGACGTGCCACTTGAAATAGGCGCAATAATACCAATCCAAATGAAATATCTTTAAGTGGACGATCAAATATGGGGTCACAGACAGAGCGAATAGCAGACTCTAACTCATTGACACGCGTATCAGCACCCACCCACCCAGAGTCGATATGCAACTGTGCGACACGCCAGTAATCTCGGTTAAAAAAAGCTAAAAAGTTTTCAGCTAAATAACGTTGGTCTTCAGGGGTGAGCGTTCCCATAATGCCAAAGTCAATGGCAGCATAGCGACCATCTGGCAGGATGAAAATATTACCAGGATGCATATCCGCATGGAAAAAGTTATGTTTAAAAACTTGGGTAAAAAAGATAATCACACCTTCCTCAGAAAGCTTTTCGATACTAATACCTTGCGCACGTAAGCCATCTAAATCGGAAATGGGCGTGCCGTAGATACGCTCCATCGTCATGACTTGTGGTGCGGTATGTGACCAGTAGATATCGGGTACATACAGCAGACTAGAGTCTGCAAAATTGCGACGTAAGAGTGCAGCATTAGCAGCCTCACGCATTAAATCAAGCTCGTCTAAAATCGTTTTTTCAAACTCGCTCACGACTTCAATAGGGTGCAAACGACGCGTAAAAGGCACTAAGGCTTCAGTAAGTTTAGCAAGGGTACGCAAAATACCAATATCAAGTTTAATGATGGGCAAAATATCGGGACGAACTACTTTAACAACGACATCAGTTCCATCTTTTAGCTGCGCTGTATGCACTTGGGCAATGGAAGCTGAAGCAAGAGGAATCGGGTCAAAGTGATTGTAAAGTTCGCTGATGGATTTACCTAGCTGTGACTCAATTAAGTCCATTGCCACTTGTGATTCAAATGGTGGCACATTATCTTGTAGTTTTATCAGTTCTGCTGAAATATCAGGCGGCAATAAGTCTAAACGAGTTGATAAGGCTTGCCCAAATTTAATGAAAATAGGACCTAAACTTTCTAAAGCAAGACGCATAGACTCGCCACGACTACCAAGATGACGCTTTTGCCATGTCCAAGGCGCGAGGGGTTGCAACCACAACAAGAACTCAGCCTTTGTACCGACAAAAAGCTGTTGATCAAGTCCAAACTTATGCAGGGTGCGATGGATAGTAACCATACGCCCAATATGTCTAAAGAAACTTAGCACTGATAATTTACCCGCTTAATCTATGTTGATGCAGTATGTGGTGTTTGGTGAAATTCGTTATTACACCAAAACTGATAGCTATCTTTTACCCCTCGTAAACTTTGCATCAGATTTTTGCTTGCCAGATCTGTGACAGCATGAACTTGGAAAGCAACAAAATCGGGCAACACTTCAGCAAGTTTTGCTTCCCAATCTAAATCAAACTGACGCAATACCGTAGTAATTTGTGCAAATGCAGTTTCACTACCTTGAACATGAAAATAACCGTCACGAATGGCTTCTGCAGTCGCATTGACATCGCGTAGTTTGAATAAATGTGATATTTGTGTGCTCAATATAGCATCAGCTTCGCCAAAAGGCGCGGCAAAATAAATGTTGTTCGGACCAAATTGAATAACACGCTTAAATCCAATATCAGTTAACACTAACTTTAAGCGTAGCCCATTAAGTTTTACAAGGTGTTCACGCCAAAAAGGGTCTAACTGAAAGATAATACGAACTTTTTGTTCTAATAAAGCATTTGCTGCTGAAAACAATAAAGGGGGCATCATTCTGCTTTCCACCCCTTATGAATGGCAACAACGCCAACAGTTAGATTTTCATAGCTTACACGTATCATGCCTGCTGCGCGGAACATACTCGCCAAAGTTTCTTGATCAGGGTGCATACGAATACTTTCTGCAAGATACTGATAACTATCTCTATCCTGTGCTACAAATTGCCCTAGTTGTGGCAAAATATTAAACGAATACCAATCGTATCCTTTGGCTAAAATAGGGTCTGTTACTTTAGAAAACTCAACCACCATGAGCATACCGTTAGGCTTGAGTACCCGATGTAATTCATTTAAAGCTTGTTGCTTATCGGTGACATTACGCAGTCCAAATGACATAGTAATACGATCAAAACTGTTATCAGCAAAGGGTAAAGCTTGTGCATCACTAACGACAAATTCAGCACGGATATGCCCCGCATCAATCATGCGATTGCGCCCAATACTGAGCATCGACTCATTAATGTCTGAAAGGGTAATATTACCCTGCTCATTGAGCATTGGTGCCATGCGCAAGCCCAAATCGCACGTGCCACTGGCTAAATCGAGCACCTGATGATGCGGTAGTAGTCCCAAAGTATCGATAGCACGACGCTTCCATAGACGATGAATTCCACCCGACATTAAGTCGTTCATTAAGTCGTATTTAGGCGCAACTGAATCAAAAACGCTTTTAACACGTTGTGCTTTTTCTGCCCAGTCTACTTGCTGAAAACCAAAATCTATTTTCTGCGCCATGAGGTGCTCCTTAGAGAATATATTGCGTCAAATCCGCTTTGGCAACAATGCTTTCCAAACGACTTTGAACATATGGACGATCAATATTAATGATGTCTGCAACCGCTTCTGCTTGAAAAGACAAGTCTTCAAGAACCTTTTCCATCACAGTATGCAAACGACGCGCACCAATATTTTCATTCTGCTCATTTACCTGATAGGCAAATTCGGCAATAGAGCGCACACCACAGTCAGTAAAGTGAATATGGATGCCTTCTGTTGCTAATAGTGCTTCAGCTTGACGTGTCAATGCTGCTTTTGGTTCGGTTAAGATGCGTACAAAATCATCGACTGATAACGCAGTTAATTCGACCCGAATGGGTAAACGACCTTGAAGTTCAGCAATTAAATCGGATGGTTTTGATAAGTGAAACGCACCCGAACAGATAAACAAAATATAATCTGTTTTAATCATGCCATATTTAGTCGAAACAGTTGTACCTTCGATAAGTGGTAGTAAATCGCGTTGTACGCCTTCACGAGAAACATCTGCACCACCACGCCCGCCCTCTCGGGCGCAAACTTTATCGATTTCGTCAATAAAGACGATGCCTTGCTGCTCAACTTTTTCAACGGCTTGACGACGAATATCATCTTCATTGACTAAGCGTGCTGCTTCTTCTTCTACTAATTGTTTATATGCCTGTGCAACAGGAGTGCGTTGACTGGTTTTTTTATCTTTATTTGCACCCTCAAACATTTCTTGCAAATGACTGGTCAACTCTTCCATACCAGAAGGACCTAAAATTTCCATGCGTGCTTTAGGGGCGGCTAAATCAATATCAATTTCAGT
This sequence comes from Francisella tularensis subsp. holarctica, assembly GCA_945874205.1. Classification (GTDB taxonomy): domain Bacteria; phylum Pseudomonadota; class Gammaproteobacteria; order Thiomicrospirales; family Thiomicrospiraceae. Next base: position 2,569 of record CAMCGI010000110.1, on the reverse strand, counting down.
AGCGTCTAGCTTACCTTCACGTAAACGCTGACGAAATTTTTCACGTGTTTTATTAAAGTGTTCATCTGCATCAGTCTCACGTGGAGGCGGAAGCAATGCATCCAAAATACGCTCTTCTGCTTTGCTTTCAGCTTTTCCTTTTGATGCTTCAATTGCACGAGAACGTAACATTTTAACGGAGTTATCGAGTAAATCTTTGATGATGCTTTCGACATCACGCCCAACATAGCCTACTTCAGTGAATTTAGTAGCCTCAATTTTAATAAAGGGAGCATCTGCCAACTTAGCTAAGCGACGCGCAATTTCAGTTTTACCAACCCCAGTAGGACCGATCAGTAAAATATTTTTGGGCGTAATTTCAGTGACTAAATCACTCGCAACTTGCATTCTGCGCCAGCGGTTACGTAAAGCAATAGCCACAGCACGCTTAGCAGCGGCTTGACCGACGATGTGCGCATCCAGTTCGTTAACAATCTGTTGCGGCGTAAGAGAGGTATTAAGTTTTGTATTCATGGTGGTATTGTAGCTGAAATAGAAGATTATTTTTTCGTTTTTAAGGTGTTTTGATCGTTAGTTAGTATAATAAGCCTAGTTTAAAACTTAATCAAAGGTCGTTTATGACGCAACTGATTTTTTATAAAATGCATGGTTTAGGTAACGACTTTATGGTATTCGATGCCATCAACCAAGTTGTAAATTTAACAGAGACGCAAATTCGATCATGGTCAAATCGTCATACAGGCGTAGGATTCGATCAGTTATTATTGGTAGAAAAGTCAACACAGATAGACGTTGATTTTCGTTATCGCATTTTTAATGCTGATGGCTCAGAAGTTGCACAATGTGGTAATGGTGCACGTTGTTTTGCGCAGTTTGTAAGAGAAACGGGACTATCTACCAAAGATACATTAATAGTCGAAACAGCATCGGGCGTTATTGTACTTTATCATCAAGAGGGTGGTGTGCGAGTTAATATGGGTGTACCTAGATTTATCCCTACCCAAATTCCGTTAACGCTTACTTATATGCCGATCTATGAGCAGAAAATTAATGGTGAATTGATTCGTTTTGGTTCTGTTTCGATGGGCAATCCTCATGCATTGTTGTGGGTCGATGATATTACGGCAGCTGATGTTGAAAAATTAGGTAAAGCAATTCAAGCACGTCAAGATTTATTTCCTGAAGGTGTTAATGTTGGCTTTGCTCAATTAGTAGGACGAAATCGGATTCATCTTCGTGTTTATGAGCGTGGTGCTGGTGAAACGCAAGCTTGTGGTACAGGAGCGAGTGCTGCTATGGCGATTTGTCGTCAGCTAGGACAAGTCGATGAGCGTGTTACAGTGCATTTATCGGGTGGTGATTTGGTAATTGAGTGGTCTGGTAAAACAGATGATGTTTTGTGGATGACAGGACCTGCTGTTAGTGTCTTTGAGGGCAAGATTAATGGTTGACTTGTCTAACAACCGTATTGTTTCTTTTGTGGATAAGCAATTAGCACTCACTCAAAAACGTCATGCTGAAATGGAGCAATCCTTAGCAGAGGTGATGTCTGCTATCGAAGACAATGCGCGTTTGCAATTAAATTTACACGAATTAACGTTAGAAATTATGCGTGCAAATAGTCTAAAAGATGCGACTACTTTGCTCTGTGAAGGAATGAAGGCACGCTTTGATCTTAAAAATGTGCAGGTATGGGGGCTAGCAGGTAGTTATTTACCAACTCCCGTACCAACAGAGCAAATGCAGCAATTTATGTCATATATGTGCTCTCATGCAGTGGCTAATGGTAGTAAAGAAGCTTTTCCTTCTGAGATTTGGACGACATCGGGTGTCATGTCGGGTTGTGCTTTTGCTTTGAGAGGGCGTAGTACAGTTTTTGGTGTGTTGGTAATCGGTCGAAAAGACGATGCCTTTATTGGCGAGTTAGATACCTTGTTTTTACAACAATTCGTATCGTTAATTGGTTTTTGGTTTGAAAAATTGTGTGAGTTTACACAACTAGTGGGTAATAAGGAAAGTAAATGAGTATTGAAATGCATGCTACCACCATTTTATGTGTGCGCAAGGGGAATACCGTTGCCATTGGCGGTGATGGTCAGGTAACACTAGGTAGTGTTGTGATGAAAGGCAATGCACGTAAAGTGCGCCGTTTATACAATGGCAAGGTATTGGTCGGCTTTGCAGGAGCGACCGCAGATGCCTTTACCTTATTTGAGCGTTTTGAAGGAAAGTTGCAAGCACACTCGGGGCAATTATTGCGTGCAGCTGTCGAAATGGCAAAAGATTGGCGTACCGACCGTGCCTTGCGTCGCTTAGAAGCAATGTTAATCGTTGCTGATTTAACAGGTATGTTGGTTATTTCAGGTAATGGTGATGTGATTGAGCCAGAAAAATCTTTGGTTGCGATTGGCAGTGGCGGCAGTTATGCCACATCAGCTGCTATTGCTTTATGGGAAAATACAGAATTAAGTGCACCAGAAATCATCGAAAAAAGTCTTAAAATTGCAGGTGATATTTGTATTTATACTAATCATCATTTAACATTAGAAACATTAACAGAGGAAGAAAA
>CAMCGI010000109.1 GCA_945874205.1 Francisella tularensis subsp. holarctica | reverse complement strand
ATTTCTGTAAAACTATCTGCACCCGATAGTACTGCAGCCACAGCGATTATCAACATTTCGACGAGATTATGTTCAACTTTCCATACTTGACGAGGGTCAGGTATGGATATAAATGCTTGGGACAAACTTGTATCTTCTTGATTTTCCATTTTCTATATCGCTAAAACTCTAAATAATACAACAAGATTACTTGTTTTTCACGTCTTATTACTTAAAACTATTTTTCATGCGATTGCCCTGGCAATATTAGCTATGGGGATTAAGTTGAAACAACGCCTGCTGCGCTGTCACCGCCTTAACAGGCGAGAAACTGCGTCGATGTTCAGATAAAGCCCCATACTCTTTTAATGCAGCAAAATGTGCCGCTGTCGGATAGCCTTTATGTTTATCAAAACCATAAAGCGGAAATTGCTCATGCAGTCGATCCATTTGCGCATCACGTTCTACTTTTGCCAAAATAGAGGCAGCACTAATAGCGGGAACCGTTAAATCCCCTTTCACAATCGCCTCACATGCCATGCTTAATCCCTTAGGACAACGATTACCATCGACCCAAACGCCATCAGGCACAATAGATAACCCTTCTACGGCTCTGCGCATCGCTAATAAGCTGGCTTGCAAGATATTAATTTCATCAATTTCACTGGCAGACGCTTGCGCCACACACCAAGCAAGCGCCTGTTCACGAATCGCTGTAGCAAGATAATTACGCTTTTTAGCGCTTAGTTTTTTAGAGTCCGTTAAAAAAGGTAAGTCATAATGCTCTGGTAAAATGACAGCTGCAGTCACAACCGAACCAATAAGTGGACCTCTACCTACTTCATCCACACCTGCCCACATTAGCGCCCCCCTTTCACATCAACACGCCCACGCCACCAAAGCAATAACTGTTTTACCGCTGATGCAGCAGCATCTAATTTTAACTGTTGGTGTATCTCACTAAAAACAGACAACTGCTGCTGACGTGCTACTGAGTCTGCAGACAATAACGGCAAAACGGCACTATGTAACGCTTCTGGCGTTGCATCATCTTGCAACAACTCAGGCACTAACGCCCGATTCGCAATCACATTAGGTAATGCCACCCATTGTGTCTGGCGTAATGCGTTCATAATCCAAAAAGATAACCGATGTAGGCGATAAGCTACTACCATCGGTGTGTGACATAAAGCAGTTTCTAGTGTTGCCGTACCCGAAGCGACTAATGCTACATCAGCAGCGGTTAATACATTGCTCGCCCCTTGTGCAGCCAATACCCAACGAATCGGTAAATTGCCTGCGCTTGCCTGTAAAACTTGCTGCATCCGCTCATGTAAACACGGCACAATCACAATTAAGTTAGGATAATCTGCTAACAATAAGCTTACTGTCTGCCAAAATAAAGGTGCGTTATAGTGCCACTCCCCCCTACGAGAACCAGGCAATACCGCCAACACTAAGTCAGACGCTGACAATCCTAAAGCCACTCGCGCAGCGATTTTATCAGGCATTAATGGCAGTCGATCTGCTAATGGATGTCCGACAGCTGCTGCTGGCAAATCATGCACTAAAAAATAAGGCGGTTCGAAATTAAAAAGACATAACAAGCCATCAGTTTGCATAGCGATACGTTCAGCGCGTTTAGGTCGCCATGCCCACACTGTTGGCGCGACAAAATGATAGCAAGGAATATTAAGCCGCTTCATTGCTGCCTCGATTGGCAAGTTAAAATCAGGGCCATCAATACCCAGAACCAAGTCTGGTTTCATATTGGAAAGCTGTTGAATAATTGATGTTTGTAACCGTTTTAAGCGTGGATAGTGTTTGAGTACTTCCCACAATCCCATAACAGATACATCTTCCATCTGCCACAGTGCTTTAACACCTGCTGCCCGCATCAAAGGCCCTGCCATACCAACCAAATAAACATCGGGATTTTGCACTAACCAATGCTGAGCAACCGCTGCACCTAAAGCATCGGCTGACGGCTCAGCTGCCAACAACACCACACAACGTGGATTAACGAATAATTCCACGAGTTGCTGATTGTAAGAAGGCAATAAGCGGTTGTAAGACATCACTGGGATCATCTTGTGCCAGCATAGTCAAAATTGCACTTTCTAATGGGGTACTAGAACGATACAATGTGCGATAAGCGCGCTTAATAAGGGCAATTTCATCGCCAGAAAAACCACGACGCTTTAATCCTTCGCTATTAATACCATGAGGACGTGCTAGATTACCCGACACAGTAACAAAAGTCGGTACATCTTGATTAATCACACTTCCCATGCCACAAAAGCTATGTGCCCCAATACGGCAAAACTGATGAACCAAAGTATAGCCACCCAAAATAGCATGATCTTCAACGCTAACATGACCAGCAAGCGCAACGGCATTGGCAAAAATAGTATCATTACCGATAATGCAGTCATGTGCGATATGCACACCTGCCATAATCCAATTACGATTGCCAATTGTTGTCTCACCGCGATCTTGTATTGTACCTCGATTAAGGGTAGCATTTTCACGGATAGTATTATCATCACCAATCACGAGGCGTGTTGGTTCATTTCGATATTTTTTATCTTGTGGTGCTGCACCCACTGAAGCAAATTGGAATACTTTATTGCGTTTTCCTAGCTGAGTAGGACCTTCAATCATCACATGTGGAGCAATTTCGCAACCTTCATCAATCTTAACACCTGCACCGATAATTGAAAAAGCACCGACGCGAACATCTGGCGCTAATTCTGCTCTAGAATCGATAATAGCTGTTGGATGAATCAAGCGACTTCCCTCTCCGCACACATCAACTCAGCACTCGCAATTAATTTACCATCAACATGCGTTTCTGCCTTAAACTTCCAAACACCACGTTTAGTAGAAATAACATTAACCGTAAAATCTAAGCGATCACCAGGAAATGTTGGTTGACGAAAACGACAATTATCAACACCAACAAGATAATAAATCGAATTGCTATCAGGTTTTTTCTCACTCGACTTGAATGCTAAAATACCCGTCGCTTGCGCCATCGCCTCGATAATCATGACACCAGGCATAATCGGATGATTAGGGAAATGACCTGTAAATTGTGGTTCATTAAACGTTACATTTTTATACCCTTTTAGGTATTCCATTTCTTTTAGTTCAGTTACCCGATCAATTAATAAAAATGGGTAACGGTGTGGTAAATACTGAAAAATATCTTCAATTCGCATCAACATGTTGCCTAAAACCTTCTCTTTTAGAGTTTTTATCGTGTTTATTATTTATGAGTATCTATTCTAATCGTTAATGGATACTTGTGCATCCTCAAAACGCTGTTCTTCTCGTTTTTCTAACGCACGCAACCGTTTTGCCATTGCATCCAACTGTCGAAATCGCGCTGCATTACGTCGCCAACTACTATAGTTATCTTGTGGAATAGCACCTGAATAAACACCTGCATGATGTAAGTCATGACTAATCATCGTCATTGCAGTAACATGAACATCATCACTAAGTGTCAAATGCCCTGCAATTCCCACTTTTCCTGCAATTGTACAGCGTGAACCAATTTTTGTACTACCCGCAATAGCAGTCTGTGCAGCGATTGCTGTATGCGCACCAATGCGTACATTATGTGCAATTTGAATTAGGTTATCAAGTTTAACACCATCTTCAATAACTGTATCTTCAATTGCACCGCGATCAATACACACATTCGCACCAATTGAAACATCATTACCAATAATAACGCGTCCAATTTGGGGCACTTTAACCCACGCAGCACCATCCTTAGCCCAACCAAAGCCTTCAGAACCAATAACTGTTCCTGATTCTATAACGGCACGTTCACCCACGACACAATCATGCAAAATAGTAACATTGGCACCCAACCAAGATTCAGCACCAAGCCAAACATTGGCATCGAGCACACACCCTGCACCAATAATTGCATTAGCACCAATAACACACCCTGCACCAATAATTGCATTAGCACCAATAGTGACATTAATTGCGAGTTGAGCACTACTATCAACAACAGCACTAACATGAATACCTAATCTCGCTTCAGACTTAGGATGTAGTAATGCTGCTGCTTTTGCATATGCAAGATAAGGATTTTTAACAATAAGCGAATTACCTTGCCAAGTATTCGCATTTTCTTCAGTCAAAATAACGACGCCAGCATGACTGCTGGCGAGTTGGTGTACATATTTACGATTAGATAGAAAAGACAAAGCCATAACATCTGCCGCACTCAACGTAGCGACATGATCCACCACTTTAGCTGCATCACCCCGCAGGTGCGCACCCAAAGCACTCGCCAACTCATCTAATCGTAAGCAAGACACGATACTATGGCTTATTCAGATTTTTACGCTTATCTGCTTCACCAGCTAAATAACTTAACACAGTAGCAGTAATATCGATGGTGTCACGTGTGTAAGCAATGCCATCATAAAGCACTAAATCATAACCTTCTTTTTCACCTACTGTTTTAATCGCAACGTTAACTAAGTCTTGCAACTTCGACAATTCTTCATTACGACGAATATTCAATAACTCCTGCACATCATTACGACGACGTTGTAAATCACGTTTTTTCATGACAATATCGCGCTCTTTTGCTTCGCGCTGTACCTCACTCATAACAGACTTATTTTTTTCGTAGTCTTTTGCAAGTTTTTCAATTTCATCATTCATTTTATTTAATTCACGCTGTTGCGGTGCAAACTCACGCTCCAATGCAGCCGAGGCATCTTTTGCCTGTGGTGCTTGGTCTAACAATTTCGCAACGTTAACCACACGAACCTTAACCTCATCCGCCATAACGGGAGCTGACAACACAGCAGCTAACGCCACCAATCCTACCCAACGCAAGCTGTACGAACGCATCTTGTTATATCCTTTAGTCACATAAAAAATCAATAATAGCCAATTAGAAAGGCACGCCAATTGTAAACTGAAACTCTTGGATACGATCTAACTCTTTTGCATTCAGTGGTTTTGCATAACTGAATGTTAAAGGTCCAATTGGCGTAATCCAAGAAAAACCTAAACCCGATGAGAATCTTAACTCATCTGCTTTAAATTTATCATAGTCTGAAAACACATTCCCTGCATCAAAGAACAAACTTAAACGCATATTACTATTTTCTTCAATGAACCAAGGACGAAAATTAAGTGCTGTTGAAGCCACAGCTAAAAAATCGCCGCCTGTTGCACGCTGACTACCATCTGTTGCTAGCGTATACTTATTCCCTAAGCTATAACTTTCATAACCACGCACTGTCTGAATACCGCCGGCATAATAGCGACGAAAAAAAGGCAGTCCATAGCCATCCAAATTGCCATACCCCTTACCGTAGCCTAATGTACCCGTTAAGCTAAGCGTTGTCTTATCAGTAATGGGAATATAGAATTTTTGTTGCACATCCAGCTGATAATAAGTTAAATCGCCCGCTGGTGTTGATACAGATAAACCACTTGAATGGTAAACCCCTTTATTCGGAAAATAAAACTCATCACGTGTATCATGCACAAAACTGGTTTTTAAAGCAACATCATTAAACTGAGTACCATTACGATAAAACTTATTATACTGTTGAATCAACAAAGGGTCATTAGGCAACAGCCCTGCAACCATCGGAGAATTAGTAGCAAATTCATTTAAACGATAACCAAACCCTGGGGTTTGCTCATTACCATTCACGTCTGTTTCGGTAACATCCATTCCCTGAAATACTAAGGATAAACGCTCTGCTTGTACACCAAAGTTCAACCGATCTTCTTCTGATAAAGGAATACCATACATAGCACGTGCACCAATTGTATTCGTGCTATACGGTGCTAAATATAAATAATTCGCATTAATTTCACGCCAAAAAACACCTGTTGTTAAACTATCACCATCAGGCGTGTAATAAGGATTTGTAATACTAATGTCATAATTTTTACGCGCAGATGAAGAGCTAATACTAAACGTTGCATTATTCCCTGTGCCAAAAATATTACGTTCTGACAAGCTAAAACCCAATAGCATATTTTCGACTTGTGAATAGCCAATCGAAGCAGTAATTGCACCTGTTGGCATTTCTTCTACTTTGACAATTAAATCAACTTGATCACTACCAATTCGTTTAGTTTCAATATCGACACTCTTGAAAAACCCTAAACGTTTAAGACGCGCCTGTGATTGACGCACGGCTGCTAAATTATAAGGTGCCGCTTCAAATTGACGCATATCCCGACGCACAACATGGTCACGCGTTCGATTATTGCCTTTTACTTCAATACGACGCACATATACGCGATTTTTAGGTACAATTTCTAATACAATTTGAACGGTTGCTTTTGCCTTATTAAGGGTTGTTTTTGGATCAACCTCAGCAAAAGCATAACCCTGCTCAGATAGGCTAT
>CAMCGI010000108.1 GCA_945874205.1 Francisella tularensis subsp. holarctica | reverse complement strand
GGTGCTTCGGCTGGCGGACTCGCTGCTTTTGAAGCCTTTTTTTCTGGTATGCCCTCAGAAATCGACCCTAATATGGCTTTTGTTTTGATACAGCATCTCTCCCCCGATCACACGAGTGCGCTTGCCAATATTATTCAGCGTTATACGCGTATGAAGGTTATCGAAGTGCAAGATGGAATGCAGGTTGAGCCTAATTGTACCTATATTATCCCACCAGGTTACGATATGGCGTTTTTGCATGGCAAGCTGCAACTCATTGAACCCTCTGCATCACGAGGTCAACGCTTTACCATCGACTTTTTCTTTCATTCACTAGCACAAGACCAACATATGCGAGCGATTGGTATCATTCTTTCTGGTACAGGCAGCGATGGGTCGGAGGGGATTAAGGAAATTAAAGCGGAAGGCGGCTTAGTAATCGTCCAAACGCCTAATAGTGCAGAATACGATGGCATGCCACATAATGCGATTGCAACAGGGGCAGCTGACTATATCCTTGAGCCATCAGCAATGGCTAAGCGACTCATTAGTATCAATGCGCAAAGAAGTGAATTGTTCGAAAAAGATAATATTATACTAATGCTAAACGATCAAAATACACTCAATAAAATATTTGTTTTGCTACGCGCGCAAAGTGGGCATGATTTTTCACAATATAAACTTAATACCATTTATCGGCGTATTGAGCGACGCATGAGCATGCATCAACTGAAAACGCTTATTGAGTATGTTAAATTCCTTCAGCAAACCCCCACAGAAGTCATGGCGTTATTTCAGGATTTACTGATTGGTGTTACACAATTTTTTCGTGATACTGATGCTTTTATTTATTTCAAAACCCAGATATTGCCCAAACTGTTTGCCTACAAACAACCAACAGATGTGATTCGTCTGTGGAGTGTAGGCTGTTCCTCTGGCGAAGAAGCCTATTCTTTGGCGATTTTGCTCAAAGAATATATGGAAGAGACAAAGCAAAATATAAATATACAAATTTTTGCTACCGACATTGATGCGCGCGCCATTGCCATCGCACGCGCTGGCAGTTATCCTGAGAGCATTTCTACCACAATATCAGCAGAAAGATTAGCGCGATTTTTTATCTCTGAAGGCAATGGTCATTATCGCATTCACAAAAGCATTCGCGACATGCTCATTTTTTCTGAACAAAATGTGATTAAAGATCCGCCCTTCTCTAAGCTCGACTTGATTAGCTGTCGCAATCTGCTTATTTACATGAACGCCGAGTTGCAAAAAAAGCTGATTCCGCTTTTTCACTATGCCTTAAATCCCAATGGATTTCTTTTTTTAGGCTCATCAGAAAACATTGGTGAATTTAACGAGTTATTTAATCTTCTTAGTCCGACATTGAAGTTTTTTCAACGCAAAGAAGCGGTGACAGGTATTCAGCGTAGTATTTTAAGTCGCATGCCATCTACAATTAGTGATATGCGCAATACAACACCACAAACCATTACCCGACATGATAAGATTGTCAAACCGTCATTACGCGAAGTAATAGAACAAGCCCTATTACAACAAGTCCCATTATCAGGCGCACTGGTAAATGAGCAAGGTGACATTCTGTACCTGCATGGTCATATGGGACGTTATCTCGAGTTGCAGTCAGGCGAAATGGGAATTAATAATATTCTTAAGCTGGCACGTGATGGCTTACGTCGCGAATTAACGATGGCATTGCATAAAGCGACCTTAAGCAAAGAAGCCGTTGATTATCCTCATTTACAGATTTCTAATAATGGCATGATAATCACACTCGCACTTAACGTGCGTTATCTCACACCCAATAATGACGCAATAGAAAACGACTTATACCTCATTACAGTAGAAGAACTATCGAGTAACTCGCTTATAGCACCACCTAGCAAGAAGACTCCAAACAAAGAAGTGGATGCCCGTATTGCTGCATTAGAGCAAGAACTGCATGAACATGAAACATTTCTACAACTTGCCAATCATAAATTTGAAACTTCCAGTGAATCGTTAAAATCATTTAACGAAGAGATGCAATCACTCAATGAAGAATTACAATCGACCAATGAAGAACTAGAAACCTCTAAAGAAGAATTGCAGTCGGTCAATGAAGAATTATCAACCGTCAATGCCGAACTTCAAATTAAAGTAACCGACTTATCTCATACCAATAATGACATGAACAACCTATTAGCAGGCAGTAATATTGGTACGGTATTTGTCGATCATAAGTTGTGTATTATGCGCTTTACACCTGCGGTGACACGCATTCTCAACCTGATTCCAAGCGATATAGGGCGTCCTGTCGGGCATATTGTCTCCAATTTAGTTAATTGTGATGATTTTATGCAAAACATTCAATCGGTATTAGATACACTGATTCCTAAAGATATCGAAGTTCAGACAAACGAAAAAAAATGGTATTTAATGCGTATTCAGCCTTATCGCACACTCGAAAATGTCATTGAAGGTGCGGTTATTTCATTTGTCGATATCACAGAAGTGCTAGATATGCGCATCGCTTTGCAAGAAGCACATGAGCAAGCACGTCTTGCCGTTGTTTTGCGTGATGCCTTTGATGCGATTACCGTACAAGACTTAAGTGGCAAAATATTAGCATGGAATCCTGCTGCCGTGCATATGTATGGTTGGACAGAAGAAGAAGCATTGAAAATGAATGGGCGTGATCGTATTGCGCCACACAAACAAGTGGAAGAACTGTTCAAAATAGCCAGTCTTAGCCAGTCGGGCGTTTTAGAACCCTATCGTACACAGAGACTGACCAAAGCTGGCACACTGATCGATGTATGGATGACCTCCACTGCATTGGTTAATGAGCTAGAAAAGGTTTATGCTATTGCCACTACTGAGCGTGCAGTTCGCTCATAAATGAGACTAAACAATGACCCATTTCGATAATCCTGGTACAGAATACCAAGCACAAGCACAAATACTACGTGATAAAGCTGAAGTTGTTGCCTTAAAAAATAACCAACTAACGGCTAAGTTACTTGCACAGTTATCGGACAATGAGGTGACGTTGCTCATTCAAGAGTTGCAAATTCATCAAATTGAACTTGAAATGCAAAATGAAGAACTGCGCACAACACAACGCGCACTCGATGCTGAGCGCGAGCGTTATTTTGACCTCTACGATTTAGCACCTGTGGGTTATCTGACACTCGATGCAAATGGGCTTATTTTAGAAGCGAACTTAACCGCCTCAATCATGCTCAGCGTGACACGCAGCGAGTTGATTAAACACTATATAACGCAATTTATCTATACAGAGGATCAAGATATTTATTATCTCTATCGACAGAAATTCTTTGAATCGTCAGATAATAAATTCTGTGAATTACGTCTAATAGATAAAAAAAACCAGTACTATTGGGTGAACCTTATTGCGCTGTCATTTAGAGACACTCATATTGTTCGCTTGATATTAATTGATATTAATGATAAAAAACTTTATGAAAATGAACTCAATCGCATTGCCCAACACGATGTATTAACTAATTTACCCAATCGCATCTTATTATCCGATCGTCTTCATCAAGGCATGATTAAGGTTCAGCAGCATGGGCAACATTTAGCTGTTGTCTATTTTGACCTTGATGGATTTAAGCTTATCAACGATAGATATGGTCATCAAGCTGGAGACCAAGTCTTAATTGCTGTTTCTAATCGGATGAGCAGTGTCTTGCGCGAGGGCGATACGGTTGCCCGTTTGGGCGGTGATGAGTTTGTTGCTGTTTTAGTGGATCTAAAACAAATGGAAGATGTCATCCCTTTGCTTGTTCAATTTTTAAAAGCGATTTCTCAACCAATACAAGTCGACAATTTATCATTCCAAATCTCACCAATACAAGTCGACAATTTATCACTTCAGGTTTCTGCGAGTTTGGGGGTAAGTTTTTATCCACAACGAGAGGCAGTGGATAGCGATGTGCTTTTGCGTCAAGCCGATCAGGCGATGTATCAAGCAAAATTGACTGGCAGAAACCGCTATCACTTCTTTGATACCGCGCAAGAATCGATGCTGCGTATGCACTACGAAATCATGACTCATATAGAAAAAGCACTCGATTTATCTGAATTTGTACTTTACTATCAACCCAAAGTTAACATGAGAACGGGAGCCATTATTGGCGCAGAAGCACTTATTCGTTGGCAACATTCAGACAGAGGGCTGTTACAGCCTAGTGAATTTTTGCCCCTGATTGAAGATCACGATTTATCGATTCGTGTTGGTGAATGGGTGATTAATCGCGTGCTGAGCCAAATGGAACAATGGCAAGATGAAGGCTTAATGCTTAATGTCAGTGTCAATATTAGTGCGCGTCAATTAAAAGACGATTTTTTTGTTACCTGTTTGCAAGAAATGTTAGCCGCACACACTAAAATCAATCCTGCTCATCTCGAACTGGAAGTATTAGAAACCAGTAAGCTAGACAATATCGACAATACAGTCAAAATTATGGAATCCTGTAAGGTTCTGGGTGTTCACTTTTCGCTCGATGATTTTGGAACAGGTTACTCTTCGCTTACCTACTTGCAACGCTTGCCTATTAACATTATTAAAATAGATCAAAGTTTTATTCGCGATATGCTCCATAACTCGGATAGTTTGAGTATCCTATCTGCCATTATGGGGCTTGCCAGTGCCTTTCATCATGACATCATTGCTGAAGGGGTAGAAACCCTTGAACACGGACAATTACTCTTAAAAATGGGCTGTGAATTTGCGCAAGGTTACGCGATTGCCCGCCCTATGCCCGCCGATGACTTTATAGCATGGTCTAAAACATGGCAACCAGATACATCTTGGCGAAATGCTTCTTGAACCTATTTATGCCTGTTTTAGCGTAGCGTTAACGGCGAAGCCAAAGGCAGGAGCTTTAGGGCAAATTTTGGTAACTTATACTTGCTTTCCAATCCGAAGGGTTGTGCGAGCAGTCGTAAAAAACGCCATATTATTGCGCAATGCGCCAGCCTCAGCATCCAAACTTTCGGCAGCACTGGCTGTCTCTTCAACCAAATTCGCATTTTTTTGTGTCACACGATCGATATCAGTCATCGCTCGGTGTACTTGCCCAATGCGCAGACTTTGCTCACGAGAAGCATTGGCGATATGCTCAACCATCCCCGTAACCTGCTCAACAGAATCGGTAATACCATTAAGCATAGCACCTGACCTTTCTACCAAGTGTGTACCCGTTTGAACACGTATTACACTGTCTTCAATCAATGTTTTAATATCTTTAGCCGCTGCTGCAGATTTTTGTGCCAAAGCACGCACTTCACTCGCTACCACCGCAAAACCACGCCCTTGCTCGCCCGCACGAGCCGCCTCTACAGCGGCATTAAGTGCGAGTAAATTCGTTTGAAAAGCGATGCCATCGATCAGAGAAACAATTTCGACAATTTTGCTACTAGACTCGCCTATTGACTGCATCGCACGAATGGTTTGCTGCATGACATCTACGCCACTATTTGCTTGACCATGCACCTGCTGTGCTAAATCGGCAACACGACGCGCCCCCATCGTATTTTCTTGTACGGCTGCATCAATTTCATCCATCATCGCTGTTGACTGCTCAATCGAGGCAGCTTGTTCGGTTGTTGCCTCTGCCAGCATCTGCGACAAACTAGACACTTGATGGGCTGCGCCTGCAATCGTATTGGTGGACGCATTGACTTGCGTAATACTGTCGGAAAGCTTAACCACGGTATTATTAACTGCATCACGAAGCTGAGCAAATGCACCATAGTATTCACCAAGCATCGCAGCAGTTAAATCACCCTGCTCTATACGCTTAAGCACAACCAAAGTATCGTGCAAACTAAGTTCACTCGAAGCAGCAATGCGGTTAATCCCTTGCGCTGTTTGTAAAAAGAATCCCGTTTTACCGCTTGTCACCGCACGCGTTGCAAAATTACCTTCAGCGGCGGCAGCAACGACGACTTCTAGATCATGCTCAGCAGCTACCTCTGCAGTACGATTAACCCATTCTAAAGAAAACCCGATTTTTTCACCGCTATTATTGCTAATCGGGCTGATGGTAATTTTAAAAAACAAATTACCCACTTGCACTTGCGATTGCACACTTTCGCTTATTTGCGTCAAAGAACGTTGCTGATTTTCTTTGTTAAAACAAAATTGGCTTAAGTGTGTACCAATAATCTGCTCTGGATTAATCTGTGGCAAAGCTTTCTGTATCTGCTCTCGCGTATTTCGGATTAAATTTTGAAATGCATTGTTGGCATAAATAATCGACCCTTGTGCATCTGCAATCATGATATTGACGTTTGTACCATCCAATGCTAATTTGATTCTCAGCGCTTCTTGTGCTGCAATTTGACTTTTTGCTAGCGACAACGACATACCCTTCATGGCAGCAAGCAAGCTATGGTTATCTCCAGCAGCAAGTGTAATGTTTGTC
>CAMCGI010000107.1 GCA_945874205.1 Francisella tularensis subsp. holarctica | reverse complement strand
AACGCCCCCTTGCTGTTTGTCAAAAGGCAAAGCGTGCTTTTTCTTTGCTGCCATTTAAGTGTTTCCATTGCCAAGTGACGTGCTGTGATTTTTGTTTTTGTCGCCTAATATTTCATTCAAAACGGCTTCAAATATATTGTTAAAATCTATCTTAGAATCTGTACTCATGTTATAATTGCCTTATTGATTTTTGTATTAAGGCAAGCAACTTAACGGGTTGCTTGCCTTTTTTATTGCTTAGCTACTCAGTGGATAAACAGTGCGAAGGTCCGCTATCTGCTGCTATGTTTAGGCGTTCCCGTGTGCAAGGGTTGTGCCTATTGCTTGCTGTTTAAGCCATATTCCGAAACGGAAACGATCAATTAAATGGACAGGTGAGCAGAATTTGTCTGACCCAACATGCGTGATTGAGTCGTATCTTTTTGCGCTTAGCAGCAGTGCGCGAGTGTCGTTATTCTGGGAAAGCAATGCGGCTGCCAATCGCTTACGGCTCGCAACTAAACACCACCCAAGTTGAATATTGAGCCATAATATTAAATGCCCTTTAGTTGCGTCCAAGCTCCATGGCATTGCCTTTTGATTGCGTCCGCGTTCTATCTCAAGCGGTATTCGTTGCGCCCTTTCGCCTTTTGCGATTTTCAAATCAATAAAAACCTCTTTGCCATTTGCCAGCGTTAACACAACATCGCCCCCACGCTTATCGTCATTAACTGAACCATGCCGCCATTCAACCATGTTCAAATTGCAATGCTTGCAAACTTTGTCAATCATTAAGCCAACAAAGGCATCTTTTTGCAGTTCGTGCGATTCTGCTAACATCGCCTCATAGTTAAAAGTTTTCATTTTTAACTCCTTACAGCAAACGCATGACAGACACCCAAAACAAAAATATTGATTGAGATTGCTGCCAGAATGCCAAGCAGAAGCATGTCGAGGTTGTTTTTGAGGTCTTGAAACATACTTTTAATCATGAGCGTTCTCCCATGCTTAAGCTTTTAAGCCATGAGGTAACATCTGACATGCGCCAAAAATAACGGTTTTTGATTTTGATGAATGGGGGAAGTGTTTCGGGGTTACGGTATACGCGCTGTCTAACTGCAGTCGCACTAATACCGTTTAATGATTGACCTAACTTGGTCGCACCAATAAGATTTTCTTGCATAATGATTTACTCTCAAAAAACATAATGTTATGCCTGAGAGTAAAATAGTAGACACTCTCAGGCTGTTAGTTTGCTTTGAGAGTCGTTGGCTGGTGTGTTAGGTGTTCGGTTTGAATCAAGCATCATGATAACGCTTGTTTGTCTTAGGTCATTGGTCTGTGATTTTTTTTGATAAAGGTAATCTTTAACAGGCTCGATAAGCATTGTTTTAACACCTAAAGAAAACACTGATAGCTTTGTAATGATTTGCTCTAATGCATCAATTAAGCGATCAACAAAATCAGATTTTACGAACAGCACTTCCTTATAGCGTCGAAGATTCCTTAAAAATCTTGTGGCAACTTTTTTTACCGCACAAAAGCCTTTTGATGTTATTTTTTTTATCTTGCGAGCAATGCTTTTTGCTATTGAATCGTCAGTATCTTTAAGTGCTTTATTGATGGCATCATAAGGTGAGAATGTTAGTGATGCTTTGAAGGCATCATAAGGTGAGAATGCCTGTTCCCATGGTGTTGGCTGTGATGCTTTGATGGCATCAAGTGACGATGCCCATGTTGGCTGTGATGCTTTGATGGCATCATCAAGCAACCAATTTATCGCCTCCTGCTCTCTCAGTTGTGACTCTTTTGCAAGGTCATCAAGCAACTTAGCCGCCGACACTAACGGATTAGGTTCTATCGCTCGCACAATGTCATCAAGATAAAAAGCATGATGATTGTTTTTGTAATGTTGTGCGAAAGTCGTTAATTTCATATATAAAATTGTAGCAAATTATCAACACTACGCGCAACCATTAGTTACAATTAAAATAATCCGCTAACTTTTCAACGGCTTTTCTTATCTGTTCGCGGTCAAAACGCAAGTAATGTACCTGAGTTACGCTCCCACCGCTGTGATTTAATAACGCTTTAACCAATGATTCTGACTCATTTAGCATAATTAATGTACTCGCGCACGTTCGCCTGCAATCGTGCCATGACAAAGGAATCTTATCGGTTAACATCCGTGGTAATTTGTCGCCTATGGTTAGAATCGGGCTATCTGCTGCCTTTTCTTTTGATGCTTCAATAAGCTGCTGCCACAATTCATGCGGTATAGGTATTTGATGAGGCTTACCATTTTTGGTTTTGGCAAGCTTTATGCTTTTGGTCGCATGGTCAAGACTCGAAGGTGTGACGCTTTGTAGTTCTGATTTTCTCATACCGCTGCATAGGGCAACCATGATACTAAGCTGTTGTTGTTCGGTTAGCTGTGGCATAACGCGCTTAAAGTCTGCTAGTTGGTGCTGCTCAATCCTTCGATCACGTGCAACAACTTTGCCCATGCTTTCCCCTGTGTTTTTATAAAGTCCGCTTGTTGGGTCTATTAACCCATTCCATCGATAGATTGCGCGTGTGTACCTTCCTAGCATTCTTGCGCTAGATTCCCTACCATCCATAAACAATCGTCTATATATGACCTCAAACCTTTTGGGTGTTAGGTTTGTTGCTGGTTTGTCTAGCCAATCACTTAAACCTTGCCTGAATGTTGCAACCATGCTTTTTTTTGTTGCCTCAGCTAGTTTTCGGCTTGAGTGATAACGCGCCAATAATTCTGACAGAGTCTCACTACTTGTTGTTATTGTCTCTAAGGACTCATTAAGGGGCTTATTTGGCTGTTGTTGTCCTGTTAGCAATGCGATAGCTTTTAACCTTGCTTCGTTTGTGCCAGTAATCGGGTAGCGTCCTAGGTTAACGCTCTTGCGCTTGTTACTGGTAATTATTCGACAATAGAAGGCAATCGAACGCGAACCAATGACCACATAAAAATTTCTTAACAGGCTATCGCAAATAGTAAAGCGTTTTGCGTGTTCTATTGGCTGTTTAATTTCACCAAGTAATAAATCATCTAACCGCTTAATCATGCAATATTCTGTTGGCAAGTGGTTTGCCTGTGGTTTGTCTATGGTTTGCAGAAAACAGGAATTTTAAGCAAAAAACGCAAAAATCCGCATTAAAGCGGCTTCGGTAGTTTCTTAATAAGTCTTTGTTTTTATTTTTTAAAGTGGTAGGACTGGTTGGGCTTGAACCAACGACCAATCGATTATGAGTCGACTGCTCTGACCAGCTGAGCTACAGTCCCATTGTGAGCGACAAGGTGTGTTTACCTAGTCGCTCATTATGCAAATATTTGACGAACTTGTCAATCTATCTGTTAAATCTGATTCCAACCCCGACGACGTGGGTTGCGAGCAAATCGTCCAACAAGCCAGCCAATGAACAAGACACCAGCACCAATCATAAACCATGCACGCTGATTTTTACCTTCAACATCACCAGCTTCTTGTTCGAGAATAGTATTACGTTGACGCAAAGTTTCTACTTCAGATTTAAGGCGACGATTATCTTCGTTAACCATTAATGTTTGTCCAGAAACAGTTTTTACATAATCAATCTCTTGTTTTAATTCATAATTTTCTTTTCTCAGTGCGCCGACTTCTCCTTCTGCAGAAGTAGCACGATTGTTAAGCGTATCCATTTCTGTTTTGAGTGAGTGTTGTGCTTGTACTGCTTCTAAAGATTGTCTTTGAGCCCCTTCAAGTTGTTGGCTTGCGACAGGAATATCTTGTAAATAGCGTTTAGGTAGAAAGCCTTTAATATCTCCTGAACTAACGAAAGCCCAGCCATCTGCAGTATAGCCAATTTGAGTCATTTCATTGCCTGGGCGTACGACTTTAACAACGCGACATTTATCACCCGGACAAGCGCGTAAAGGTGCTTCTAATCGATCAGAAACCCATAGACGTTTAGGAGGCATATCTTTAACTTCAGTTTTAACTTTAGTTGCTTTAGCTTCAGTTGTCTTAGTTTCAACTGTTGGACTGACAACGGCAGTTTCTGTTACTGGCTGTGCCGCATCTTCTTCAGCAAGCACATTAAAACTTAATGTACTGAGTAGTAAAGGCAGAAGGATTCGTACTTTATTATTGTAATGCAGCATATTGTTTCTCCAAGTTTGCTTTGGCTGTTTTGGTATCTTGTTGACGTGCGCGTTCCTTTTCTACCAACGCTGCGGGTGCTTTGTCAACAAAGGCAGGGTTGCTCAATTTGATGTCGAGTTTATCAATTTCAACGCTCAGTTTATCAATTTCTTTTTGCAGGCGTGTGCGTTCAGCATCAAAGTCAATAAGCCCAGCCATTGGTAGGAATAGCTTGAGATTGCCAACAAGAGCAACGGCTGCTTGTGTTGGGTCAGTATTGCTAATCTCGATAGCATCTACCTTGGTAAGGAATCGCAAATAGGGTGCAAACTCGTTTAAACGTTGACAGTCTGTGTCGTTCGCATCAGTAGCCACTAAGCTGATTGGTTTGCTGGGAGCAACATTAAGGTCGTTGCGTAGGCGACGTACCGCTAAAATGGCTTCTTGTAACCATGCAATATTGCCAAGGGCGATTGGGCAAACACCATCTGCACGAGGCGATGGGAAAGCTTGCGTACTAATGGTTTCGCCAGACTTTCCTGCCAAAGGGGCAACGCGATGCCAAATTTCTTCTGTGATAAACGGCATAATCGGATGCATGAGGCGCAGGGTTGCTTCGAGCACACGTACGAGCGTTTTGCGGGCAGCACGTTTTTGCGCATCGTTGCTATCTGGGTTGTTGAGCACAGGTTTGGTTAGCTCTAAGTACCAGTCACAGTAATCAGACCAGAAAAAGTCATAAATTTCTTGTGAGAGTAAATCAAGGCGATATTGCTCGAAGTGACGGATGACTTCACCTTCGACTTGTTGTAAGCGTGAGATAATCCATTTGTCGGCTTGGCTATACTCACAGGCTGCGGCATTGTCCAAGCCTGTATCTTGATCTTCAGTGTTCATTAATACAAAACGTGTCGCATTCCATAGTTTATTACAGAGGTTACGATAGCCTTCGCAGCGTTTTTGATCGAAGCGGATATCACGTCCATTGCTGGCAAGTGAGGCAAAGGTGAAGCGGAGCGCATCTGTGCCGTAAGCAGGAATGCCACCTTCAAATTCTTTGCGTGTTTTAGCTTCAATTTTTTTCGCCATATCGGGCTGCATTAAGCCAGTAGTGCGTTTGGTAACTAAGTCATCCAGCGTAATGCCATCGATTAAATCAATGGGGTCAAGCACGTTGCCTTTTGACTTGGACATTTTTTGTCCTTCGCCATCGCGTACTAAGCCATGTACATAAACTGTTTTGAATGGCACATCATCGGCAAAGTACAAGCCGAACATCACCATGCGTGCAACCCAAAAGAAGATAATGTCAAAACCCGTCACCAAGGTATTGGTAGGATAGAAATCGGTTAATTCTGGCGTTTTATTTGGCCAGCCAAGAGTGCTAAATGGCCACAAGGCAGATGAGAACCATGTGTCTAACACGTCTGTATCTTGGCGAAGTTCGAGGTGCGCTGCGAGTTTGTATTTGCTACGTGCTTCTTCTTCAGAACGCGCGACATAGATATTGCCAGCATCATCGTACCAAGCTGGGATGCGGTGTCCCCACCAAATTTGGCGGCTGATACACCAATCTTGAATGTTGTTTAGCCACTGGTTGTAAGTGTTCGACCAGTTTTCGGGTACAAACTGTACGCGACCATCGGCGACACAAGCTAGGGCAGGGTCGGTAATGGCTGCTTTACCGCCTTTGCGACCATCGGCTTGCTCGTCGCGTGTTAAATCGACAAACCACTGATCGGTCAGCATGGGTTCAATGACCGATTGGGTACGATCGCCACGCGGAACCATGAGCGTATGTGGTTTGATTTCGACCAATAAGCCAAGCGCATCCAAATCAGCAACGATTTTCTTACGGGCAACAAAACGATCTAGTCCACGGTAAGCATCGGGTGTGTTCTCGGCGATGTGCGCTGTGGGTGTTAATACGGTAATCATTGGTAAAGCATGACGCTGACCAATGGCATAGTCATTAAAGTCATGCGCAGGCGTGATTTTGACGCAACCCGTACCAAAAGCGGCATCGACATAGCTATCGGCAATAATAGGGATTTCACGCCCCACTAACGGCAAGGTAATGGTTTTGCCAATGAAGCTGGCATAACGTTCATCATCTGGATTGACCGCGACAGCTGTATCACCGAGCATGGTTTCGGGACGTGTCGTTGCCACGACAAGCGAACCAGAACCATCGGTTAGTGGGTAGCGGAAGTGCCACATACTGCCTTGTTCTTCTTCGCTAATCACTTCGAGGTCAGAAACAGCTGTTTGTAACACAGGATCCCAGTTAACCAAACGCTTGCCACGATAGATAAGACCATCATCGAACAGGCGTACAAAGGCTTCTTTGACGGCATGATTAGACCCGTCATCCATCGTAAAGCGTTCACGACTCCAGTCCGTACTTGCTCCTAGGCGACGCATCTGACGGGTAATCGTACCTCCAGAGTCAGCTTTCCATTCCCAAACTTTTTCTAAGAAAGCATCACGTCCCAAGTCATGGCGGCTGGTTCCAGCAGCAGCCAATTGGCGTTCAACAACCATTTGTGTTGCGA
>CAMCGI010000106.1 GCA_945874205.1 Francisella tularensis subsp. holarctica | reverse complement strand
TCCATAAAGATTAGATCGTAATTTTTTGCAAGTGATTTTTTAACAGCCTCTGCGCCATTATTGGCAATATCGATTTCTAGTCCCATTCCTTCAAGTAGATCACGCGCCACAAGTTGATTGACTTCGTTGTCCTCTGCAACAAGTACTTTCCCTGCAAAGCGTAGCGTATCAGACGAATTAAGCTCAATATTTTCTAGCATCTTTTCTTTATTGATGAGTGCTTCCATCAGGATAGATGAGGTACCTGGTTTGTGTAGCACCTTATCAAGGAAGATATGGCGTTCATTCGCTTTTTGTAGTAGCTCTTCTTTTGCTGCACCACTGACCATAATGATCTTAGCATGGGTTGAATTGGGTTGGTGTTGGATGTATTCAATAACATCGAGCCCATCCAATCCCGGCATTCTCCAGTCGATTAACAGATAGTCAAAATTATTATTTTTAATCTGTACGAGTGCTTCTTCTCCACTTGAGCAAAGGATTGGATTCGCACCCCATGATTCAATTATCTCACCGATTACGTGACGTTCAATTTCATTGTCATCCACAACTAAAAAATGTTGTTGATGGAACTTTACGCTAGCAAATTGTGAGTCCGTCGTATCTACTGCATTGAGTGTAAGGGTAAAATAGAAAGTCGTCCCTTTGCCTTTGACGCTTTCAAGCCATATTTTCCCGCCCATTATTTCTACCAGTTGTTTGGTAATCACTAAGCCTAGCCCTGTGCCGCCATATTTGCGCGTGGTGGAAGCGTCTGCTTGGGTGAAGGCTTGAAAGAGTTTTTGCTGTTCTTCTTCGCTCATACCGATGCCAGTATCACTGATAGCAAAAGCAATTTTGATGCAATCTTCCTCTTTTTCTAATACTTTGCTAGTGATACTAATATTGCCGTTTTCAGTAAATTTAACGGCATTGCCAACAATATTGTTCATGATTTGCGACAACCTTAATGGATCACCTTTTAGCATAAAAGGGAGTGTTGGATCAAGGTCGATATGTATTTCTACTTCTTTTTGCTCAAGGGTATATTCAAATAGATCCGATGTAATATGCAGTAATTCTTCTAAGTTAAACGTCTGCATAGTCAAGTCTAGTTTGCCTGCTTCAATTTTCGAATAATCCAAAATATCGTTGATCACCCCTAATAGTGCTTTGGATGATTGTAGTGTTTTAGTGACATAATCGAATTGTTGTTCATTTAATGGGGTTTTTTGCATCAGCGTATTGAGCCCAATAATGCCATTGAGCGGTGTGCGAATTTCATGGCTCATATTGGCTAGAAATTCTGATTTTGATCTGTCTGCTTTTTCGGCGCGTTCTTTGGCAAGCAATAAAGATGCTGCAATTTTTTTCTGTTCTGTAATGTCCCGTGCAGAAGCATAAAGATACAAATTTCCATCAAGCTCAATTCCTTTGGCATTAATTTGAGCATCAAGAAGTGTTCCGTCTTTTTGTGTATGCTTAGTATCGAATGTTCTTGGTGTTGCCATTAATTCCTTAATGACAGCTGTCAATTGTTCTATCGGGATGGAAAGGTCCCAATCCTTGAGATTTAGGTTTTTGACTTCATCATATTCATACCCAAGATGCTGAGCGAAAGAGCGACTGTAAGCGATGATGTTGCCATTTTCGTCCATTATATGAATGCCATCCGATGCATATTCCAATAAGCTTTCATAGTAATTTTTGGCGTTTTGTATCTTCAACTCGGCCAATTTACTTTCGGTAATATCAAAAGCAATGCCGACCGCCTCAGTAGAATTTTTGCGCAAAGATGTCATGCTTGCGAGTAGTGTTAACTTCGTTCCATCTTTTCTAACGCATTTTACTTCTCGTGTAAATACCCCTACAGTGTTGAGCGCTGCATATGCATCTCTGCCATAGTTATTATATTCTTCTTCATTTTGATACATAATTCTGGCAGGTTTGCCTTGTAGTTCACCTGCTTCATAACCCAGCATGGTTTCAAATACCTGATTGGTCCATGTAAACTGCCGTTCTTTTAGGTGAACAAACCCAACAGTCTGAACTTTATAAAGTGCATCTTGCTGACTTAAAAGGGTTTCTAGGCGTATTTCTCTGTTTTTTTGTTCGGTGATATCTATGTTGATACCAACCATCTTATAGGCTTTTCCAGTATCGTCAAAGTCATATTTTCCAATAGCATGGATGTATTTTTGTGCACCAGATGGCGTTGTGATCCAGAATGAAATATTGTAATCTACGTTGTTATCTCTGGCATAAAACAAGTTTTGTTCTACTGCTGATTTATCCTCAGGATCGACAGTATTGCTCCACATGGTATAGGGGTTTTCTTGATCTTTTTCTGCAATACCGTATATTTGGTACATTACCTTGTCCCAAATCAGCGTATTGGAAATAACGTCCCATTCCCAAATGCCAATAGTCCCGACACTCAGTGCCAATGCTTTTCGAAAGGATTCTTTTTTTATTTTATTTAGAAGTTCTTTTTGCTCTGTGATGTCTCGCGTTGATGCATAGAGTACAGGTTCTCCATCAATCATGATTTTAATGGATGAAATAGCGGCATCATAAATTGACCCGTCTTTTCTTCTGTGTTTGGTTTCAAAGGTGATAGGGTTTTCTGTTGGTATAGAGTCCATTAGTTTCGATAATTCCTCGGCAGGAATCATAACATCCCAGTCAAGTACAGTGAGCTTTGTCATCTCTTTCATTGTATAGCCAAGCATATTAGCTGCCATTTGGCTGCATTCTTTCAGACTACCATCCATGCCCATAATAAAAATACCGTCGGAAGAAAACTCCATCAGTGCTTGATAGCGTTGTTTGTCAGCTTCAAGCATAATATTGGCATTGTTCAGTTCTTTTTTTGCTTGCGTGATCTGTTTAATGATATGAGATTCATTAAAATGTCTTAACGCACTCACAGTGATTCCTAAAGATAGTAGGATCGCAATCGTTTCCAACAGCGTATGCAGTTGGGTGCTTTCATACCAAGATGAAACGGGCATAAAAAAATAAAGGAGTACCAGAAAGATTAACAATAAGGCCATGCCAATAAAAGCACTATTTTTTTTTAAGATAGAGTTATCGTTCATAATTGATCCATTTTCGCACAGTTAAACATTATGTCAGCTTGTAATTAATTGCAGACATGTTTAACAAGTAATTCAGAAGAATGTAAACAGTTAACCTAAAACCCAGTCCTTCGGTGGTGAGGATATCGGGTGTGTTGCATGGCGATTCGTTAAAAGTTGCCCTATTATAGTGGTTAATTATCAAGCGAAAATGTATAATTTAGCGATAAAGCGATTACAAAACCATCGATTTTGCTTAGAAGCGATTAAGCGAGCGGCACGGTCTAGCGCAAAAGCGTAACTAACTACACCAGAGGAATCATCGTCCTTCTTAGCATTAGCTAACACCGAAAAAGTGAATGTAAGAAAGGTGTCACAGAAAAGTCCTGATTATGACTATTTATTTTTGTTATTTTGGCGCATAAAAAATGCTTGATCCCTTATTGCTCAGTTTAGATATTATGGGTACTGTTGTCTTTGCAATCACTGGATTGTTAGCAGCGAGTCGTCATCAATTCGATTTATTTGGTGCAATTGTCTTGGCAATGGTTACCGCTATTGGTGGTGGTACATTGCGCGATTTAATTCTCAATATTCCTGTTTTTTGGTTAACACATACTGAATATATTTATATTACAGTTGTTACAACGTTGTTAGTTGCAATTTATCGCCGTACGCATGTTATTCCTGTGCAAGTGCTGTTGTTGCTTGATGCGGTTGGTTTGGCTGTGTTTACGATTATCGGTGCGCAAAAAGCATTATCTTTGGGGTATAGTGATGTTATTGCTGTGATGATGGGTATTATGACTGCCGTTGTTGGCGGCATGATTCGTGATATTCTTGTTGGTGAAGTACCATTAATTTTGCGCAAAGAAATTTATGCTACTGCTTCTTTTTTGGGTGCTAGTGTTTATGTTCTTGCTGTTCATTGGGTGGATGTGGCATGGATAATTATTTTACTATCGATGAGTGCGACATTGGCAGCGCGATTGGGTGGTGTTTTCCTAGGTTGGCGTTTGCCTAAGTTTATTACGACATAAAGGTTGATAAAAATAACTATGGTTTTTCCTTTTGAGTGGCGTATCGGGCTGCGTTATTTGCGTGCTAAGCGGCGCAATCATTTTATTTCGTTTATTTCATTAATTTCTTTTTTGGGGATTGCGCTCGGTATTCTAGCATTGATTACCATTCTTTCAATTATGAATGGATTTCATGAAGAAATTCGTAATCGTATGCTTAGTATGACTGCGCATATGACTGTCTCTGGTGTTGGTGATAAACTCGAGAATTGGCAACAGCTTGCCGCAGAAATGAAACATAGTAATGTTATTTTAGCAGCAGCGCCTAATGTGAGTCGTTTGGCATTAGTCGCTAATGGAGGGCGTTCGCAAGGTTCTCAAATTAAGGGCATACTACCTGATTGGGAAGCGCAAGTTTCTCATATCGGTGCGCATTTTCAGGTGGGTTCATTATCAGATTTAGCCGCTGGCGAGTTTTCGATCATCCTTGGTAAGGAGTTAGCCTCTTCATTAGGGGTTAGTGTTGGCGATAAGGTAACACTTGTGACCCCTGAGGGAGCGAATACAGCGGTTGGTTTTGTGCCTAAAATGAAGCGATTTAAGGTTGTCGGACTATTTGAGGTGGGAATGCATGAGTATGATGGTGCTTTAGCCTATATTCACCTTGAAGATGCGCAAGTCTTATTTGGATTTAATCATAATGAAGTGAGTGGATTGCAACTTAACGTTTCCGATATGTTTGATATTCCTAGAATGCGAGAGGGGTTAGGTGAAACCATTACGCGCACCGTCTATGTGAGTGATTGGACACAGCAGCATGCTAATTTTTTTGCTGCTTTACAGCTTGAAAAACGGATGATGTTTATTGGCTTGGCGTTAATTGTAATGGTTGCTGCATTTAATATTATCTCGACCATGGTGATGGCTGTAACAGATAAGCGGAGCGATATCGCAATTTTAAGAACCTTAGGTGCATCACCGTTATCGATTATGACTATATTTGTGGTGCAAGGAATGGCAATTGGGCTGATTGGTATGCTGTTGGGTGTCGCAGGCGGTGTTGGCATTGCATTAAATATTGATGTGATTGTGCCATTTTTAGAACACCTTTTTGGATTTAAATTTTTTCCTGCTAATGTGTTTTATATTAGTTTCGTACCTTCTCATTTAGAATGGTCAGATGTGTGGCAGGTATCGATTATGACGTTTATTTTGACCTTATTAGCAACCTTGTATCCTGCTTGGCAAGCGGCACAACTTCAGCCAGCTGAGGCATTGCGTTATGAGTAATCGTGATAATGAGTGGGTATTGCAAGCATGTGGTATTTCAAAAGTTTACCACGATGGTAGTTTGTCCACGCAAGTGCTTAAAGCTGTTGATCTGCAAATTAGTGCTGGAGAACGGGTGGCGATTGTCGGTAGTTCTGGCTCTGGCAAGTCCACGTTATTGCACTTATTAGGTGGATTAGACAAGCCAAGTGCTGGAGAAGTCAGGCTTATAGGGGAGAAATTTTCGAGCTTAAGTGAGTTCAGACGTGGTCAGTTGCGTAATGCACACTTGGGGTTTGTGTATCAGTTTCATCATTTACTGCCTGAATTTACGGTGCTAGATAATGTGGCAATGCCTTTGTTAATTCGTAGATTATCATTGGTGCAAGCCAGAAAACAAGCCGTAGCCATGTTGGGTGAGGTAGGGCTATCGCATCGTTTAGATCACAAGCCAGCTGAACTCTCAGGTGGTGAGCGTCAACGTACAGCCATTGCGCGTGCGTTAATTACGCATCCTGATTGTTTGTTGGCAGATGAGCCAACAGGTAATTTAGATTCAGCTAATGCACAAAATGTGTATGAACTTATGTTGTCTTTACAGCGACAAACAGGTATGGCAATGGTGATTGTGACGCATGATATGCAGTTAGCATCAACTATGTCGCGTGTTATTCAAATGCGAGATGGGCAATTTATTGACTAACCCTTAGCAAGGAGTAACGCTTTGCGGTATGATATTAACACTTTTTATTTGACGCTTTGGAGTAGCCGCGCGTGAGTTATTTTCGTGGCAGTATGGTCGCTATTGTGACCCCGATGACTTTGGAGGGTGCCGTAGATTATGTGGCACTCAATCGTTTATTAGATTTTCACTTAACCAATGGTACTGACGCGATTGTTGTTGCTGGTACAACAGGTGAGTCTGCAACGCTCGATTATGATGAGCATTGTAGTGTTATAAAGCATTCTATTGATTATGTTGCTGGACGCGTTCCAATTATTGCAGGTACAGGCTCTAATTCAACGCGCGAAGCAATAGAATTAACGCGTAGTGCAAAAGAAATGGGTGCTAATGCAGCGTTATTGGTTACGCCTTATTACAATAAGCCAACGCAAGAAGGATTGTATCAGCACTATGCTGCGGTTGCAGCTGCAGTTGATATTTCCATCATTCTTTATAATGTTCCTGGACGTACTGCAGTTGATTTGTTACCAGAAACAGTAGCACGCTTATCTCAGATTGATAATATTATTGGTATTAAAGATGCCACTGGTAAGTTAGAGCGATTAACGCAAATGCGAGCGGTTTGTCGTGATGGTTTTGAGTTTTATACGGGTGATGATGCCACTGCAATTGACTTTATTT
>CAMCGI010000105.1 GCA_945874205.1 Francisella tularensis subsp. holarctica | reverse complement strand
AATGCCAATTGAACCGTTACCACTTGGTTTGGCTCTCGCAATCGCAGCAGCAATCGTGGCAAACGGAAGACGTTCATACTCATTGTCGAGTTTGATACCAAAGCCTGCTAATATTTCCCAAGATTGATACTCTGTGCTGGGATTATCTGCTCGTTTTAAGGCAGCTGCATCGCCTGTATTGTTAGCAATACGCCGAATGATGTACCCGACAAATTGTTGACTGTGCTCACTCATACTAACTCCTTATTGTGTTGCGAGATACTTACTTAAATTCGGACGAGACTGTGCCCAAGCGTCAAGCTGTCTGGCGGTATCTTGTGGGCAATAACTGTCGTAAGCTTTACGCACAAAGCTCGCAAATTGCTGGCGCAGTTGGTAACGCGCATCGGGCTTGTCAGCGTTATTCACCAAATTCTGAAAACGACGCTCGCATAGTTGCCAGAAAAGATTAGTCGCCTGTGCAGCCTGATTTTTACCTTCGCTCATTTGCAGTTTGTTGTAATTCATTACACAGCCATAAAGCGATTTAGATATGTGGTCTAATTCGTGCATTTCTGTTTTTAGTGCATCAAACCAAGGTTCGCCAAAGAAATCTCGAGATAAGGCAATATTAGACTCAACAAAATCATCTGTGCCTGATACATATTGCTCACCCGCATTACTACTTACTCTCAATCCACCAGACCAGATACCCACTTCATCACTATTTTTAATAGCACGACTTAATGTAAAGCTAAGCTGATAACAGTCAAACTTATCTTTACCACTAGCAGAAATAAAACTTAGTAATGCTGTGAGCATACGCCAAGGTCGCTTTTCAGCATCAACCCAAATCGCTTTGGGATCTTTTCCCGAAAAATTAACAGATATACTCGGGTCAACCATCCCCTCTTTATAACCAAGATGAGCAATACCTTCAGAATAATGTAATCCATCAACACTTAACAAAATGAACCGACTTAACGGCAATAATCGCCCTATTAAGGATGACGTGAGGTTCTTGGCAGTATCATCATCTTCACCTGTTGGCATCTGTTCCCAAGGCGCAACACCTAAGCCAGCGGTATAAATTTTGATTTGTCCTATCTGCTCTTGCGTTAACCAATTGAGCCAAAGTGTTTTTTGGAAATTGTTGCCTTGTAAAAAATTATGTAAAAACCCCATATAACCAAGCGATGAACTTGGTTTACCTGTCGTTCCTTTGCCATTGTCTTTACTTTTTTTAGTATAGCCTGCAGTTAAAACAACGCTGTTATCCGTCTTCTTTCCACCCAAACCAAACCCCATCAACTGTAAAACCAATAAGGCTTTGTCAGCATCATCTAATGGCTTTTCTTGTTGAATTTGCGTATGCACGGTAGTATTGCCTGTTGCTACTTCAGGTAAAACAGCCCCAAATAATTGAGCTTCCGCTTTAATAATGGCCGGCATCTGCAAAAATGGCTTTTCTCCATACAGATAAAAACGATTATGCCACTTCTCCAAGTAAGTCAAACACACCTTTGCCAAGCCATCAGAACCCAATTGCTGCCAATGGTCGTCATCCTTTGGGGTATATGCTGATTGTGCAATCGCTAACAGCAATTTGGTTAAGGCAATTTTCTGTACGGGATTACCACCTAAGCCTTTAATGCTCGCATCAGAAAATAGGGTTTTAAGACTTATTCGCCCCCGATCAACCACAGGAATCCAAGGTTCATCAATTAAATTAAATCGATTTTCGATCATGCACATCCTTCCCTATTTTTCGGCTTGGTAGCCCTGTAACGCATTGTAAGCAAGTTGGTATTTGTCATGAACGCTACCAACACCATCGAATAATTTGAGTGCATCATCATCCTTAACCAGCGCAACACGAATTAATGCGGTTGGCGCATCAGGATGACCTAAATAAAAATAATCTTTTAACCAATTTAAACTTTTCAACGACTGTGCATTGGGCGCATTATGAATAGCAACCTTAACGGTGTTTTGCATTAATGTTGCCGCTAAGTTGCGCCAAATTTTTCGCTCTAGTGCTTTGCCATTGTGCGGTAAAAATAATTGTTCGTCGGATAACAAAGTCACCCATGTTCCAAGCTGACTGTTATGCGTTCGCTGCTGCTGCACATTTTTAATTAGCAGAACTTCTAGCGTATCCTGTTCAGAATATCGCGTCATGACTTGTTCGTCAGGTTTTGCTTGTGTCACAGTTGACAAGCCTAATAACGCAAAATTTTGTAATTTTTGCCGTGTACTTTCAACTTGCTGTAAATAGGTTGCCATCAAGTCTATTTCTGGACGTTCTTGATACGTGGCTTCGATCAACGTACGAATATCACTCGGTAAACAAACATTTTTTAAGTCCTGCCAAACTGCTAATGTTCGACATAAAATATATGGCGCATACACAAAAGCCGAACTGCCAAAAGATTTTTCTGGCTGTGCAATCGCTTCCGACAATTTTGGTGCTAATAGCCACGCTTCTTGTCGTGCTTCTATATTACGATTAGGATTATCATGTCGCCATAATCGCCCCAAGCGTTGCAGTAACATATCGGTAGGTGCAAGACGTGTGACTAAAAAATCAGAATCAATGTCTAACGATTGCTCAAGCACCTGTGTACCAATCAGAATACAGCCAGACTGTGCCCGTTCTATCCACCCCTCTTTACCATAACGAGTTACCCATCTCTGTTCATTTTTTTGGCGATCGAGCTGCGTAAAACGGGAATGCAATAAGCCAGTTTGAATACCAAGCATGGAAGATCTGGCACTAAACTGCTTAAATACTGCCTGAGCTTCAGCAACGGTATTTTCAATCCATAACACCTGTTGACCTTGAGCAGCTCTTTCCAATGCGACTTCAAATGCTTGCTTATCATCAGGTTCAACGTTGATGATGACCTGTTTTTTGGATTCTGCTTCCACGACTAACTCTAAAGGAATTTTGTTAAGCTCATTGGTAGCGGTAATCAGAGGGTACGCATGGCTTGTGACACGAGATTGTATAAGCTTCGCACGACGCTGGTGGGTTAAGGTTGCACTCAGAATAATAACGGTACAATCCATTTGACGTAGAGTATCGACAAGTTCATCCATAATCGTGCCCGTATAAGCATCGTAAGTATGAACCTCATCCAAAATAACCACTTTACCTGCCAAACCAAAAGCACGGACAAAACCGTGTTTGACATTCAGTACAGCCATTAACGCTTGGTCAATCGTACCGACAGCAAAGGGAGCTAAAACCCCACGCTTGCCTTGACTAAACCAAGTGCCGCCTGGATTTGCATCTTCGCCCATTTCGACCTGTTTTAACCAAGCATTACCATGAACTAATAACGCCTTTTGATGCAATGAGTCTGGCTGTAAAATAGCCTGTAAAAAAGATTGCATTCGCTCATGTATTTTTTCTGAGGTGAGCTGTGTGGGCAAAGCAAAATAAATACCAGTCGCTTTGTTTGTTGCCAGTAGCTGATATGCAGCATAAAGTGCAGCCTCAGTTTTACCCAAGCCCATTAGTGCTTCAAGAATATAAACGCCAGACTGGTTTGCTACATCAATAAGCTTTATTTGAGCATCTTTAGGCTTAAAAGCAAAAACTTGTTCAAAGCTGAGGTTAGGGATAACTTCAGGCGCAATAAAACCAGCCCAATCTAATGCCTGCTCAATTTTATCATGCCAATTTTCATTCGGATTGTCGAACACACTACTCGACCCAATCCAGTCTGCAACAGTCGTTAAGCCTGCAACAAGCTTGGCTTGTACTTCATTCTTTATTTCTGGAAAATCTTGATTGAGTTCGTTTTTTAAATAATTAATCAACTCCTTTCGAGTTTCTAACCAAGACATACTACCAAAAACAGTAGCATTCCCTTGATACATATCTACGTTAGGAGCATAACCATGATGCTGACCTAAAATACGAGGAATAAACTTTCCTAATGCTAAATACTCAGCGGTTGCTTGACTCACGCCAGCATGACCACCCCACTGACTTTCATCACTTTTTGCAGTATCTGACTGCTCAATAACTTGCCAAACATCTAGCGGCTTATCTATTAAATTTCGATATATTTTTCGCTGAAAGGTAGGTGATACTTTGCCAATATCATGACAAGCTGCAACAAGTGCAGAACCATTAGGAAAATGTTGTTGTCGCAAACAGATAGGTAATCGGTTTAATAAGGCTTGTGCCACTTGCCCCACAATTAAACAATGACTTGAGACATTGCGCCCAGCAACAACGCTGTTATCACCCTGCCTTATTGTTTTGGCAAGACAATCCTTAATTGCTAAAAAGGAAACAACACTTTGACATTTTACTCTGCGCATATTTTTAACATACTCTTTGCATTAGAATCTGCTGTTAGAATACACTATATTTTTTAACTACACAATATCGCTATTAAAAGTTCATGACTAAAACATCTGCCACAACTGCCCACACCCCCATGATGCAACAATATTTGGCTCTCAAGGCTGAAAATGCTGATAAATTATTGCTTTATCGTATGGGTGATTTTTATGAGCTATTTTATGACGATGCTAAAGAAGTAGCACAGCTACTCGAATTGACGCTAACACATCGTGGACAATCAGCTGGCAATCCAATTCCTATGGCTGGTGTTCCTGTCCATACCCTCGAAAATTACTTAACACGACTTGTCAAACTTGGACGTTCGGTTGCCATTGCCGAACAAGTAAGCGAAGCAGGCTTAGGTAAAGGCATTGTTGAGCGCAAAGTAGTACGTGTCGTAACCCCCGGCACGCTGACCGAAGATGCCTTATTAGAAGATAAACGTGACTGCTTACTGGTTTCCCTTAGCCCCCATAAAGATCACGTTGGCTTAGCGGTACTAGAGTTGAGTAGTAATCGTTTTTATGCTAGTGAAATACCACTCACTTCTTTAAATAATGAACTATCTCGCTTACAACCTGCCGAAATTTTATGGCCAGAAAGTGTAATATTGCCTGACAATCTCGCTGTAAACCCCGCGATTACCCTCTATCCTGCATGGCATTTTGATAGCATTCAAGGTAAAGAGCGACTTTGTCAGCATTTTGCAGTGCATAATTTGCACGCTTTTGGACTTGAAACGATGCCCTTAGCAACAGGAGCAGCGGCAGCAGCTTTGCGCTATGCGCAACACAGTCATCAGCAAAGCCTTGAGCATATCAGCAGTATCCATACTTATGTACTCGATGATTACTTACTAATTGATGCAACAACTCGGCGCAATTTAGAGTTAGATACGAATCTCTCTGGTGGTAATACTCATACCTTGTTATCCGTTATAGATCGCTGCCAAACTGCAATGGGTAGCCGCTTATTACGCCGTTGGTTGCATCAACCGCTGCGTAACCCAAAAACAATCAATCTCAGACTAGATAGTGTTGCTTCTTTTACACAAGATCAGACACTACTCGAAAAAACACGATCAACGCTCAGTTTATGTTGCGATCTGGAGCGCATTTTAACACGCGTCGCATTGGCAAGTGTGCGTCCTCGTGAGCTACGTTTAATAGAGCAAACACTTGTGCAACTCCCCCTGTTACAAACACTACTGAGTCAACAGCCTGCCCTTGTATTAATTGCACAAAGCCTAATGCCACAACCAGAGTTACAACAGCATCTCAATAATGCGTTAGCCGAAAACCTACCGTTGTTAATCCGTGATGGCGGGGTCTTTGCTACAGACTACGATAGCGAATTGGATGAGTGGCGTAGCTTGCAAAAAGATGGTGGTGATTACCTACTCGCACTCGAAACACGCGAACGCGAGCGCACAGGCATTAATACCCTTAAAGTTGGCTATAATCGTGTACATGGCTTTTATATCGAAATTTCACGTAGTGATGATACTGTCTTGCCAGATGACTATATCCGTCGACAAACGATTAAAAATTCTGAACGCTATATTACACCTGAATTAAAAGCCCACGAAACGAAAGTGCTACAAGCCGATGAAAAATCGCTAGCACGTGAACGCACGCTCTATGCCGAACTTATCGCACACTGTCAACAACAGCTAACGATACTCACGCCTATTGCTAATGCACTAGCAGAACTTGATGCTATCAGCACCCTAGCAGAACGCGCCTCATCACTGCAATGGCATCGTCCTACATTTAGCAGCGATATTGGTTTGACCATTGAAGGGGGACGTCACCCCGTTATCGAAAATGTGTTGCGCGAACCTTTTATTGCCAACGATACTGAGCTGAACGAAACAAAACGTCTGATGTTGATTACAGGTCCCAATATGGGTGGCAAATCAACTTATATGCGCCAAAGTGCGATTATTGCAATTCTCGCGTGTATAGGTAGTTTTGTGCCAGCAAGCTCAGCAATCATTGGTAATATCGACCGAATTTTTACACGCATCGGCGCTAGTGATGATTTAGCCAGTGGACGATCAACGTTTATGGTCGAAATGAGTGAAACAGCACACATTTTACATCATGCCACAGCCAACTCATTAATTCTGCTTGATGAAATCGGACGAGGTACATCAACTTATGATGGATTATCGCTGGCTTGGGCAATTGCAGAGCAAGTAATCTCATTAGGGGCATTATGTTTGTTTGCCACCCACTATTTTGAGCTAACTGACTTAGAAAACACACATGATGGCTGTTTCAATGCGCATGTCAGTGCCATGCAACATAATGGCAAAGTTATTTTCTTACACAAAATTGAGCAAGGCGCGGCGAGCCAAAGTCATGGCATTGCGGTTGCCGCCTTAGCAGGGAT
>CAMCGI010000104.1 GCA_945874205.1 Francisella tularensis subsp. holarctica | reverse complement strand
GTCTTGAATTGTTTTTTGATCTTCTGTCATAGCCTTAGCTATCGGTGTTTTACCTTTAAGCTCGCCTTGATACTGCTTTTTCCAGCGCATTACCGCACTAGCACTAGCACCCGATATTTCCATCACCTTTTGATTGGTGTAGCCTTCTTCGACCATCAGCTTCGCATATTCGAGCTTTTGATCTGGCGTGAACACTATTTTAGGTTTTCTTTGTTTTTGGCTGGTCATTCTTTTCTCCGATATGGCAAATTATAAGCTATCTTTCCTTCCGAGATTATTAGACCATTACAACTACTACAGGAGGCACGTCAGATTTTGCAACGCATGACCTTGCTCGATCAACAAACTAACTTACTCGCGCAAGGTATCGAATCAACGCTAATTATCGCTATCGAACAAATAGCACCAATAGAACCTATTTTAAGAGTATTACAACAAACACAACAAAAATACCCACATATCAACATTCAATGGCACGATATCATCTTATCCGAAACCGATAGAGCATTCAGTCAATACAATGCTGACCTAATGATTAGTGCTAATACACCTGTTAATCATACTGGAATACCTTGGGTAGACATCACCTTAGCAGCGGTTGCAGCACCACATCATTCCTTAGCGCAAGCAGATACCCTAACATTTAGCGACTTAACACATCATACACAAGCAGTAATTCGCGACAAAGGACAAACGAAACGTGATGTTGGCTGGCTGGCTAGCCCCAAACGCTGGACGGTTGATAATATTACAAGAGCACAAGAGCTAGTTATGGCTGGACTAACATATGCTTGGCTACCCTTACATCTCGTTGATTCAGCAGTTCAAATGAATAAATTATGTTACCTGCCATTACAGGAGAGTGCTCGTCATCAAGCAACATTGAGCTTAGTACTCAATCCTAACAAAACACAAGGAGAGGTTATTACATCGCTGATAAAAGAATTATTAATCAAGTGATCTGACACTCAATAAAATAAAAGGAGCAGACGCTCCTTTTATTACCATCATACAATTAACAATGCTATTTTAACGCATCATTAAAAAATGACTTTACCGAATCAATCCAACTATGTGCTTTAGGGTTATGGGTTGCCCCTTTACCAGAAAGACTAGTCTCAAACTGACGTAATAAAGCTTGTTGCTCAGAAGTTAAATTAACTGGCGTTTCTAATGTCACTTGGCAAATTAAATCACCTTGACGACCTGAACGCACCGATTTAACGCCTTTGCCAGCGATCTTAAACTTACGACCTGTCTGAGTTCCTGCTGGAATTTTTAAATTAACGCGCCCATCCAAAGTCGGCACTTCAATTTCACCACCCAAAGCGGCAGTAGTAAATGAAAGCGGCATTTCGCAGAACAAGGTATCACCTTGACGTTTGAAAATCGGATGCGCTTGCAAAGCAACACGTACGTACAAGTCACCACTTGGCGCACCCACATCACCCGCCTCGCCTTGTCCACTTAAGCGAATACGATCACCTTCATCAACACCCGCTGGGATGCTAACAGTAAGCGTTTTCTTAATCTGAACAAAGCCTTCACCATGACACTTAGCGCAGGGCTTTTTAATAATCTTGCCTTTGCCATTACAGGTATGACAAGCACGCTCAACAACAAAAAAGCCTTGTTGCACACGTATTTTACCGTGTCCACCACAAGTCGGACAGGTTTCAGCTGTACTGCCAGCGGCTGCACCCGAACCATGACAACTATCACACACCTCTTTACGAGGAATCTGAATGTCAATTTTGGCACCGTTAACAGCCTGCTCTAACGTCAAATTCAAACGATACTCTAAATCGCCACCAGCACGGGGACCATTAAAACCGCCACGACCGCCACCGCCACCGAAAATATCGGCAAACATGTCACTAAAACCGCCAAAACCACCAGCACCGCCACCAGCACCGCCACCAAATCCACCACCACCAAATCCACCACCAGCAGACTGGTCAACGCCTGCATGACCAAACTGATCATATGCAGTACGCTTCTGTGCATCCGATAAAACTTCGTAAGCCTCTTTGACTTCCTTAAATTTATCTTCGGCAGAGTCGTCACCTGGATTACGATCTGGGTGATGTTTCATGGCGAGCTTTTTGTAAGCACGCTTGATTTCATCCTCAGAGGCTGTACGAGACAGCCCGAGGACTTCGTAAAAGTCTTTTTTAGCCATTAGACCTTACTTCTTCACTTCCTCAAACTCAGCATCAACGACATCATCGTCGCCACCCTTGTGCGTTTTATTAGACGCTGTATCTGCACTATGTGTATGTGCACCAGAAGATGCACCCGCATCAGCGCCTGCATTGTTTTGTGCATATGCTTTTTCGGCAATACCATGAGACACTTTCGCTAACGCTTCTGTCTTAGCGGTAATAGCATCTTTGTCGTCACCTTTAATGGCTTCTTCAAGTGCCTTTACAGCAGCTTCAACAGCAGATTTTTCATCGCTTGTTACTTTTTCATCGCCCAAATCTTTAACGCTCTTGTTGACGCTATGGATCAAGCCATCAGCTTGATTACGTGCATCAACTAATTCACGCAATTTGCGATCAGCTTCGGCATTTTCTTCAGCATCACGCACCATTTTTTCAATTTCAGCTTCTGATAAACCAGAGCTTGCCTTGATAATAATAGACTGTTCTTTGTTCGTTGCCTTGTCTTTTGCAGACACGTTTAGGATACCGTTAGCATCAATGTCAAAAGTTACTTCAATTTGCGGCATACCACGTGGTGCTGGAGGAATATCAGATAAGTCAAAACGACCCAATGACTTGTTCGCAGTCGCCATTTCACGCTCACCTTGCAAGACATGAATTGTCACAGCACCTTGATTATCATCAGCAGTCGAGAATACTTGCGATTTACGTGTTGGAATCGTAGTATTTTTTTCGATCAACTTCGTCATCACGCCGCCCATCGTTTCGATACCCAAAGACAAGGGTGTTACGTCTAA
Source organism: Francisella tularensis subsp. holarctica (assembly GCA_945874205.1). Taxonomy (GTDB): domain Bacteria; phylum Pseudomonadota; class Gammaproteobacteria; order Thiomicrospirales; family Thiomicrospiraceae. The sequence continues at coordinate 3,781 of CAMCGI010000104.1, read as the reverse complement.
TAACAATACGTCTGTCACTGAACCTGACAAAACACCACCTTGAATTGCAGCACCAATCGCTACCGCTTCATCGGGGTTAACATCTTTACGAGGCTCTTTGCCAAAGAAGTCTTTAACCGCTTTTTGTACCATTGGGATACGTGTCGAACCACCGACCAAAATCACTTCATCAATTTCAGCAATCGTCAAACCAGCATCTTTTAACGCAATACGGCATGGCTCGATTGATTTTTTAACCAGTTCTTCGATTAACGATTCAAACTTCGCACGCGTAATACGCATGTTTAAGTGTTTTGGACCAGAAGCGTCGGCAGTAACATATGGCAAGTTAATGTCTGTCTGTTCACGAGATGACAATTCAATCTTCGCTTTTTCAGCTGCTTCACGTAAACGCTGTAAAGCTAATGGGTCATTTTTTAAGTCAACACCAGCATCTTTCTTGAATTCAGAAATAATGTAGTCAATTACTAAATGGTCAAAGTCCTCACCACCTAGGAAAGTGTCACCATTGGTTGCCAATACTTCTACCTGTTTGTCACCATCTAGGTCAGCGATTTCAATGATTGATACGTCGAATGTACCACCACCCAAGTCATAAACGACAATTTTGCTATCGCCTTTTGACTTCTTGTCCACACCATATGCTAATGCAGCTGCAGTAGGCTCGTTAATGATACGCTTAACGTCTAAGCCTGCAATTTTACCCGCATCTTTAGTCGCTTGACGTTGCGCATCGTTAAAGTAAGCAGGAACCGTAATGACTGCTTCAGTGATGGTTTCACCTAAGTAGTCTTCTGCTGTTTTTTTCATTTTCATGAGTACGCGTGCAGAAATTTCTGGTGGTGCCATTTTACGACCGTGCGCTTCTACCCACGCATCACCATTGTCTGCTTTAACAATGTTATAAGACACCATATCGATGTCGCGCTGCACTTCTTTGTCTGTAAATTTACGACCAATTAAACGCTTAACCGCGTGCATGGTATTTTTTGGGTTAGTAATCGCTTGACGTTTCGCTGTTTCGCCAACCAACACTTCATCGTCATTGGTGAAAGCAACGATTGAAGGCGTTGTACGTGCGCCTTCGCTGTTTTCAATTACTTTAACTGTTGTGCCGTCCATAATAGCAACACATGAGTTGGTTGTACCTAAGTCAATACCGATAATTTTAGCCATAATCTTAAATTCTCCTGAAAAGTTGTTCTGATGAATGCTTTGTAAGGATGTCTTGATGGTTTTTCAAGACATCACACCGAATATTTATGCTTGCGCTGAAATAACCACACGAGCTGGACGCACTACGCGACCATGCAATTTATAGCCTTTTTGAATGGTCATCATCACTGTGTTTGGCTCATGATCAGCACTTGGCTGCATCGTCATGGCTTCATGTTCTTGTGGATTGAATTTTTGACCCGTTGGATCGAGTGCTTCAACATGAAAACGTGCCATTACGTCTTGAAACATTTTTAGCGTCATTTCTAATCCCTGACGAATAGTGTCTTGGTCGTTAGCTGTCTGACCCGATGCTTGCAAGCCCATTTCCATGCTATCCATAACGGGAATTAAGTCATTAATCATGCGTTCTAAAGCGAACTTTTTAGCACTATCAATTTCGCGCTCAGTACGACGACGCAGGTTATCCATATCAGCTTGCACACGCAATAGACTATCGTAATGTTGTTCTGCTTGAGTACGTGCTTCAGTTAACAAGCCTTGCATTTCTTGCGCCAGTGTTGCTTGAGTTTGCTCTGTACTCATATCAATACCCGATGCTTTTTGTTCGCTATTGCCCATGCTTTTCTCCAAAATAAACAGTTATAACTAGGACAATATGGGGACGAATAAATGTATTTCAAGAGGAGAAATAAGAATTAGAGTTTAGAGCAACCTCTAATATCCATTAATTTTTTTGGCTTAACTAAACAGATGGAAACACCCCCACGGGCGTGGGGAAGACGGCTACACCGATACGCCGACCACTACCTACCTGTTTCAGCAATTAGTTATTTATCGTGCTTATCAGATTTTGGCAACAGAAAATACCACAGATTCGGGTGATGTCTACACCGAAAAACTAAAGCAATACCGTAAAGAATATGAAGCTGTTGCCAGCCAATACAAAGCACAAACCAGCGCAACAAGCCCAAGTGGTGCATCAGCAAAATCAATAGCATGGGGACGCGGATAATAGCAAACCTAAACGACATCTTAACCGCTATGAAAGGCGACCTTGCTAACATCGTTGGTATTAAATCGGTTGCTATCGGTATCGAGCCGCAAATAAGCCCAGCTCATTATCCTGCTATTCGGATTGTGCCACTGGAAGAAAAACCAGAAAACCTACATCGCAAGCGTGTCACTATTGACGTTTATATCGGTTACGCCACAAAGCCGCAAGCAATAGAAGAAGCATACGCCACGCTTTACGGCTGGGCAAGTGCAGTTATTACCGCTTTAGCGCAAGGCAACGGCTATGCGGCTCTATGGCAAGGCACAACCAATGATGGAGACCAACTCCCAGCCGCTAAAATGGTGTGCGTGAGTTTTGAGGTGGTGTATTAGCTTGACAAAGTTTATTGGATAGGGATAATGATAACTGCGCCGATACGGTAGCCTACCGTGACCTTCTACTTAGGTAGATGATGAGTCCTAATGAGAGCGGCTCTCTCATGGCGCACTTCTTACTAATTCTGCTTTTCTTCTAACCTCTTTATTAGCTTTTTCTTCTGTTGTCTGAAATACCGTCAACAAATATATTTTTTCAGCGTCTTGCGTGACTTTGATTGCAGCACGATAAAGAACGCCATCAACATGAAGCAACGCAAACCGCTTGTTTCCTTGCTGGTAAATTTCGCCATTTTTTACTATATCAGCAATTTTGTAATAGTGCTCAGCACCTATTTCAGGGTGTTTGTCTTTGTGCTCATCTATCGATATACGAGACAACCATAATACAGGCGACTTTGCACCAAAAATAGACAGTTCTGCTTGCGATAGCGTGTAAATTGGATATTCGCCTGCTTCATTTCCATCAAAAAATTTATTAAAGTCTTTCATGCCCGCCATTATAGCAGGCTTAACATCCCCAACAAGCCTTGTCTCATAGCCCTTAGGCTTGCCTTTATCGACAATATCAAGCACGCTCAAGTCTTTATCCATGCGGTAATTAAAGTATTTTGCTTCACTACCTATAATGGCGATAGCGTCACGTTTTTGCAGCGAGTTAATAAATGCGCGTTCCGCTGACTTGTTTGTTTTTGGTGTGTCTTTTGGTTGATCTAAATCGACTCTAGGTGATATGCGACATAAACAATGTGGATGAAATGGCGGCTTTGGTGCTTTGGCTTTCGGGTAGATTCCTGCTCCTTTACCGTAGGCGTTTAGCTTGCTGTGATAGTCGCAAATATCATACTTAGGATGACTGGCACTCATGCGCACCTGCACCCAATGGATTTGATTCAGCAGCTCTGGTATCGGTATGCACACGGTGCAATTCTGGAAACACCCCCACGGGCGTGGGGAAGACCCTGTGGTGGAAAACAAATTACCCGCCAAATGGCTGGAATTGTCGCTGCAAGGTGCAAGCCGTAACCCAAGACATGATTGACGCCAAAGGCTGGGCTATTGCAGAAAAAGAACCAGAACGCCTTGCTGATATTGATTTTGGCTATGACATTGGGGCAGGGGCTGCACAGATCGATAAAGTGTATTTTAATAAGATTCAAAGCCTTTCTTGCCAAGAAAACAATGCCCGTGTGCGCGATGTACTGTGTCCGTT
>CAMCGI010000103.1 GCA_945874205.1 Francisella tularensis subsp. holarctica | reverse complement strand
ATAGATTGCGTATTTTCAAAGAGACTGGCAGGTAATTTTGGCGTGTTAACCAATTTAAGAACTTGCGCATCTGTACTGGATAGTGGCATCATTTACAGGTACCTAATTAATTTTTAGGTTATATTAACAAAAATAGTTACGTTAAGTGCTGCTCATTAGATTATTTGGGGAAGTAAAAAATGTTGTCTCAGCAAGAGTTTGTTTTTACAGAAGCTGATTTCAATAGAGTCAGAACGGTTGTTCATACACATGCAGGTATTCATCTTGCCGATTCTAAGCAAAATTTAGTTTATAATCGCTTGGCTAGACGCTTAAGAACGCTAGGATTTGATAATTTTCAAGCTTACTTATCTTGGGTTGAGGGAGAGGGTAAGGATGAGGAGTTTACGCACTTAATAAATGCAATTACAACGAATTTAACGTTTTTCTTTCGTGAAATTCATCATTTTGAGTTTCTGGAGCAAGACTTATTTCCTGCCTTAATTAAAAAAAATGCGGATACGCGCAAAATTCGTATTTGGTCAGCTGGCTGTTCAACAGGGGAAGAGCCTTATTCTTTAGCAATTGTTGCTAAAGAATGTTTTCCAGAGGGATGGGATGTGCGAATTGACGCATCTGACTTGGATACTAATGTTGTTGAAACAGGTAAAGAGGGTGTGTACAGTATTGATGCATTAAAAGGGGTGAGTCAAGAGCGCGTTAAACGTTGGTTTTTTCGTGGTTCGGGTGCCAATGCAGGTATGGTTAAAGTTAAACCAGAGTTAAAAACATTAATTCGTTTCCAGCAGGTTAATTTGATGAATGATTGGCCGTGGAATGAATCATTTGATATTATTTTCTGTCGTAATGTTGTTATTTATTTCGATAAGCCAACGCAGCAAAAATTGTTTGCACGCTATCATCAGTCGCTTAAGACAGATGGACATTTGTTTATCGGTCACTCAGAATCGTTATACAAAGTAAGTGAACAATTTAAGTTACTAGGTAAAACTATTTACCAAAAAATCTAAGACTTAGTGAGAAAAATATATGCAAGATAAAAAAATTCGTGTTCTCATTGTTGATGACTCACTTCTTGTGCGTCAAATGTTAACAGAGATGCTCAATAGTGATCCCGCTATTGAAGTGGTCGGTACTGCTGAAGATCCGTTTGATGCAAGAGAAAAAATTAAAGCATTAAAACCCGATGTGTTGACACTTGATATTGAAATGCCAAAAATGGATGGTGTTACTTTTCTTCGTAATTTAATGCGCTTGCATCCTATGCCCGTTGTTATGGTGTCTAGTTTAACTGAGCGAGGTGCAGATGTTACGTTACAAGCACTAGAATTGGGTGCTATTGACTTCGTTACTAAGCCTAAAGTTAATGTTGGTGGTAGTTTAGCGGATTATACACAAGAAATTATTACTAAAGTAAAAATGGCAGCAAGTGTTTCAATGTCGCGCATTGAAAAACAAGTAAAAATGATGAGTACGCGCTCTGAATTATCTAGTGCAACTAGAACAGTCAGTAATGAGGTTGTTCCTCCTAAGTTAACAGCTGATGTAATTTTGAAATCATCCGCTGTGGGCGTAAAAACCTCTGCGCAGACTGTAATCGCTATTGGTGCGTCGACAGGAGGCACAGAGGCGATTCGTGAAGTATTAATAGACTTACCTGCTAATATGCCTGCAATTGTGATTACTCAGCATATTCCTGCTGCATTTAGTGGTCCTTTTGCTAAGCGTATGGATAGCTTGTCAGCAATGACTGTGCATGAAGCTGAAGATGGACAGGTTATTTTACCTGGACATGTGTATATTGCACCAGGTAGTCATCATTTACTTGTAGAGTCGGTATCGGGTAAATTAATTTGTCGTCTTAATGATGGTCCTCCTGTTAATCGTCATAAGCCTTCAGTTGATGTGATGTTCCGCTCAGTAGCCCAAGTGCTGGGTAAGCATGCCATAGGTGTGTTGCTCACTGGTATGGGAGATGATGGTGCGCGTGGTCTTAAAGAGCTACAAGCAGTCAGTGCAAAAACAATCGCTCAAGATGAAAAAAGTAGTATTGTTTGGGGAATGCCGGGAGCAGCTGTTAAATTAGGGGCTGCTGATTTTGTTCTTGGTTTGTCAGATGTGGCATCAAAATTGCTTTCTATGGTTGAAGCTAAATAATGTTAAAGTTTTTAATAAAAGAGACGTTAATCAAGCATAGCCTTTAATCGGGCACCAATGACTGGAGTCTGGTAATGCAAAAAAAATCGATACTATTAATTGGCTGGTTGTTAAGCGTGCTTGTTGCTGGAGGCTTATTCTTTATTTTTATGAAGGTTGAGGCTGCGCAAGGTGTATTGATTAGTGCTGGTGTGTGGGCTTTGCTCGTCATTTCTTTAAAGGGATCGTCGACGAATACCATTAAAAGTAGTGTGCGCATAGAATCTAGCTCACGTGGTGCTGCAGAAGCTCAAGAAACGGGTGAAGCACTAACCACAATTATGCACGACGTTGATGCTGTAATTGACCAAGAGGTTGAAATTGTTCGCGGTGAGTTGTTGCAAGTTAAAGATTTGATTTCTGAGGCGGTTGAAACACTTAACGTGAGCTTTACTAATCTAAACAATGCGAGCCAACGCGAAGGCGACGTTGTTATGGGATTGATGGCAAATATTGGTGGTAGTGATGGTGGTATGACCATTCAGAAATTCTCTGATGAAACAGGGGATATTATGAAGTATCTTATCGATCTTATTGTTAATATTAGTCATCGTAGTCGTAATACTGTTGCTAAGATTGACGAAATGGTCAGTCAGATTAATGCTATCTTCGTATTGCTTGAAGATGTTAAAACCATTGCTGATCAAACAAACTTGCTTGCACTTAATGCTGCAATTGAGGCGGCTCGTGCTGGTGAGGCAGGTCGAGGGTTTGCGGTAGTTGCTGATGAGGTGCGTAAGCTATCTTTACACTCTAATCAATTAACCGAACAAATTCGTCGCAAGGCGGAGCAGACTAAGCTGACTGTTGATGAAGTCAAAGAAATTGTGGGTGATACAGCGCATAAAGATATGCGTGAAGCGGTAGACTCAAAATCACGTGTAGACACCATGATGGAAGGATTGGCTAATATGAATCAGTCTATTAGCTCACGCTTAGGAGATGTATCGGCTATTATTCGCGATATTGATCATAGTGTTTCTGATTCTATTCGTTCATTGCAATTTGAAGACATTACGCGTCAGTTGGTTGAGCAGGTGCAAAATCACTTAGATAATTTGAATAGTATGGCAAAAACGACACAAATATCAACAGCGAGTATGATGGCGACTCCTGTGCAATCTTCTGAGGACTATGCTCAGCGCATGGAAACGCTGCGCCAAACGATTCATGAAGAACGTAATCGTATTGAGTCGATGCGTATGGTGCGTGTAAAAGCAGCATCCATGGATGCTGGAGATGTCGACTTCTTTTAGTGTATTTCGTTACGGTCTTGTTCACGATGATGGGCAAGAATTTGATCGATTGCGTTAAGATAGCGTGTACGCATAAAAATGAGATGCCAGCGTGAACCACCTGTTTGTCGCCATAGACGTGCTGCACGTACACCTGCAAGCAAACAAGCACGAATACGATTGGCAATAATCGGTTGGCTTAAATGATGATGTGCTCCTTGTACTAATACTTTGGGGCGCATCTGCGACAAGGTTTCAGTGTAAATCAATGCGAGTCCTGCGGCTGTATTATCGTGTAATAGTCCAAAGTGTTTGCTTTGAGCGTGGGGTGTTGCCAGTCGACGAAACAATGTTTCTTCTATTTGACTATCTTGACCTAATTTTTTTTCTAGCGTTAACATATTGATTACATACTGAGTGATGTAAATATTTCTCTTCTCGTTAACTGCCTCGGTATGACTCATTTGAGCGCGTAGCGCACGCAGTCCCAATTTGATGCCTTCTAAGTTGCCGAAAACACTGAGCGTATCAGGTGGGTTTTCAACAAATAAACTATTTAAAGTTGCACTCAGTGCTTCTGTATCCGCTTGCCCTTGACTGGCAAGTTGGTGTACAAGCGTTGCTGCTTGGTAAATGCCAGCAAAAGCAATAACGCGGTCTTGATCGTTATAATGACTCATAAAAATGCCTCGGTAATAATACCACCACCTAAACAGATATCGTTGTTGTAAAGGACGACTGATTGTCCTGGTGTAATAGCGCGTTGTGGTGTATTAAATGTTAGTGACAAGCATGCTTCATTAACAGCGGTTACGATACAGGCTTGCGATTGTTGGCGGTAGCGCACTTTTGCTGTGAGTTTATCCCCAAGTTTTGGTGGGGCATCACACCAATCTAAGTTGTGTGCATTCAAGTGAGATTTGAGCATGGCTGGATGATTATGTCCTTGCACAACGATTAGTCGATTAGTGCTCATCTCTTTATCTGCAACAAACCAAGCATCGTCTTCTTTGCCATGTCCACCGCCAATACCTAAGCCCTTACGCTGTCCTAATGTGTAGTAGGCTAGTCCGTTGTGCTTGCCAACAATTTCCCCCTTTGGGGTAACCATTTCACCAGCGTGTTGCTTATCTAAATAGGTTTGTAAAAAGTCTTTGAACTTACGTTCGCCAATAAAACAAATACCTGTACTGTCTTTTTTGTCGTGGGTAATAAAACCATATTTTTCTGCTAGCGCACGAACAACAGGTTTTTCTAGCTCACCAATAGGAAAGAGAGCATGCGATAATTGATGTTGTTTTAGGGTATATAAAAAATAACTTTGATCTTTATTTTTATCTAATCCTGTTAATAACTGAAAATATCCATCTTGATGTCCAATGCGAGCATAGTGCCCTGTGGCAATGCCAGCAGCACCAAGAGCAATGGCTTCATCTAAAAAAGTTTTAAATTTAATTTCTTTGTTGCATAAAATGTCGGGGTTTGGTGTACGACCCGCTTCATATTCGGCTAGAAAATGGGCAAAAACACTATCCCAGTATTGTTTTGAAAAATTACGCATGTGTAAGGGGATGCCCAGCTTATCGCAGACTTGTTGTGCATCAAGCATGTCTTGTCTTGCTGGACAATAATCATCGGTATCGTCACCTTCCCAGTTTTTCATAAATAAGCCTTCGATTTGGTATCCTTGTTGTTGTAACAAGAGTGCCGTCACCGAAGAGTCGACACCACCCGACATGCCGACAATAATGCGGGCATTGGGTGGAAAGTTGGGGTGTTTATGTGTATTCATTCGCTCATTTTATCAAATCTTACACCTGACAGGGCAGCTCGTTTAACGTTATACTGTACGTTTTTAGTTATTGTTAGAGGTGTGTGATGGTACAAACATGGATCAGAATGGAGTTAGTGCCATTACCAACATCCGAACAACCAGCAGCGTTGCTTTATTGGAACCCTGATTTAGGTGAGCTTATTGGCGATCAAGTGTTATCGGTACGCCAGTTAATTAGCGATACTTTAGTCAATGGGCTAACGGGTGATTTAGCGCGTGTTGAACTTTCCGATCCTTATCGCAAACCTACAGAGTTGGCAGCCATTTTAAGTCAGCATTATTTGGTTATTCCTGAACCTGTTACAGAAGTTCCTGTGTTTGTAATAGAGGGATCAACAACGGTCAATTAAGCATGTTTCAGATTAAATTTACCTTATGTTTGAGTGATGGTACACTTATTGATCAAACCGAAGACAATGAAACAATGGATTTTCAGCTTGGTGATGGTCAGTGGTTATCGAGTTTAGAAACCCGAATTATTGCCTTGTCGGTGAGTGAAAAGCAAATTTGGTTATTATCACCAGAGGATGCATTTGGTTATCCAGACCCAACGCAAGTTCACTGGTTAGATCGTGCCGATTTAGGTGTAATTGAGCCGAGTGTGAATGATATTGTGGAATTCAATTTACCTAATGGTAATACCGTCGCTGCACGCGTATTAGCAGTTGAGTCAGATCAGGTGCAAATGGATTTTAGCCATCCGTTAGCGGGTCAAGAAATTATTTTAGAAGTTGAGCGTATTGCTTAGGAAGAAGTTAAGCCATGAATTTACATGAATATCAAGCCAAAGAATTGTTAAGAAATGCAGGTGTGCCTGTTGCCAATGGTGTGGTGGTGCGTGATGCTGCTGAGATTAGCATCGAAGCTTTAGCACCTTTAGGTGATGCTCCTTGGGTAGTTAAGGCGCAAGTGCATGCAGGTGCACGTGGTAAAGCGGGTGGTGTAAAGTTGGTACGCACAGTTGATGAAGCCAAAGCAGAAACCACACGCTTGATGGGCAGTCAGTTGGTAACGATTCAGACGGGTGCGGAAGGTTTGCCTGTGACTTCGATTTTGATTGAGTCGGGTTGTGCGATTGCGAAAGAATTTTATTTAAGTCTTACCCTAGATCGTGCGCGTAAAGGCTTTGCCTTTGTTGCCTCGGCTGCTGGCGGTATGGATATTGAAGAAGTAGCTGAGCATCATCCAGAGCAGGTAATTACGGTGTTTGTGCCCTTTGGTGCTGGTTTGCAACCTTTTGTGGCGCGTACCTTGGCGTTTGGGATTAAGTTATCAGCCGAGCAGATGAAAGGTTTTGCTGATTTGGTGAAGCGTTTGTATGACATGGCGCAGTCTTGTGATGCCTTGATGCTAGAAATCAACCCGTTGGTGTGGACAAAGGACGGTCAATGGTTGGCGTTGGATTGTAAGATTCAAGTTGATGACAATGCCTTATATCGTCAAAAAGCGTTAGATGAAGCTCGTGATTGGTCACAAGAAGATTCGCGAGAAGTCGAGGCAGCTAAGTGGGCATTGAACTATATCGCTTTAGAGGGTGATATTGGATGTATGGTTAACGGTGCTGGC
>CAMCGI010000102.1 GCA_945874205.1 Francisella tularensis subsp. holarctica | reverse complement strand
TAAATAAGGAGGCATCTATGCGTCCCCCGCTAACAATGGCAGGTGCTGAACATCTGCGTACAGAATTAACGCGCTTAAAAAATATTGAGCGTCCTCTTATTGCAGAAGAAATTGCTGATGCGAGAGCGCATGGTGATTTAAAAGAAAATGCTGAATATCATGCCGCACGTGATAAACAGGGTTTGCTAGAGGCGCGTATTCGTCATATCGAATCGGTTTTATCTAATGCACAAGTGATTGATATTACCAAGGTGCATGCTAATGGTAAAATTATTTTTGGGGCAACTGTTGAGCTGCTTAACGTTGAAAGTGATGAAACAGTCACTTATCAAATTGTTGGCGATGAAGAATCAGATTTAGAGCACCATAAAATTTCGGTTAACTCTCCTATTGCTCGTGCTTTGATTGGTAAAGAAGAGGGTGATGAGGTGGTTGTTAAGGCGCCTAGTGGTGATATTGATTATGAAATTGTAAGCGTTAACTATGCCTAATTTGCTGCATGCTGCGGTGATTGCAATTGACTCTTGTCGAGGCGACCATTTGGTCGCTTCCTTGTTTTCGACAGAGGAGTATCGTAATTGGTTTAATGAACCTTGGTATTGTATTGCGATTGGTAAAGCGTCAGGTGCAATGGCAATGGGTGCCTTGAGCTTAGGAAAAGAAACATTAGTATCGGGTTTTGTTGTAACGAAAACAGCAGCGCATAGTTGGTTTGATGATAAGCGAATTGCTCAGTATCAGTGTGCTCATCCTCTATCTGATACACGCTCGTTTGCAGCGGGTGATGCCTTAGTTGCTTTTGTTCGTACTTTACCTTCTAACGCGCGTATTTTGTTTTTACTATCTGGTGGTGCTTCGGCGTTGGTTGAAGTGCTATCGGATGATATGAGTGTAGCATCTTGGCAAGCGTTAACAGCACAATGGTTGGCATCTGGTTGGGATATTGGACGTATCAATGCAAAAAGAAAGCAGTTATCACAGATTAAAGGTGGTAAGTTGCTTGCCTTGTTTCCAGAACAATGTGAGATAGTGCAACTTGTCATTTCAGATGTACAAGGGGACGATTTGGCAACGATTGGCTCGGGATTGTTGGCAGGTAATGCTCAGAAAAGAAAGTTAAACACCCATATATTAGCGAATAATCAACAGTTGTTGTCTACACTGGCAACAAAAATACCAAATGCAATAATTATGCCTCATTTTGTGTGTTCTTCTGTGCAAGCGTTAGCACAAGAAATCTTACATTCTGTATGTTCTGCTCGCTGTTTCATCTGGGGTGGCGAGCCTGTGGTTGTGTTGCCAGCTCATATTGGGCGAGGAGGGCGTATGCAGCATTTGGCGTTACTGGTTGCTTGGTTATTACAGGATAGTATTTTAAACTGGGAACTACTCGCTATGGGATCGGATGGTGGTGATGGTGCAACAGAAGATGCAGGTGCTTTAGTTAATCAAGATACGATACGGTTAGCGGAGCAGCAAGGATGGGATGTACAAAAAACATTGGCAGTTTTTGATTCTGGGTCTTTGTTAGAAGATGTGGGAGCCTTGGTTACTACGGGTGATACAGGTACGAATGTTAATGACATGATTATATTATGGTGTGAATGAGCAAATGGATTTAAAGAAAGAGTCAGTTTATCAACGCTGTTATGATGTGCTAATGATGTCTGAGGCTAATTGCAAAGCCGCCGCCGTTTTTGCGTTGTTAGAAGCGTGGCGTGAGGGTCAGTTAGCAGTTACTCGTGTTCCTATTGTAGAGATTGCACAAGCAGGTCATCCAGAAAAGCCAGTGTTAGTTTCACCTAAACAGCTTAAGTCTCGTGGGTTAGGTTCACCAGAGGGTCGAGCAAGTTTATTGCATGCTATTGCGCATATCGAGTTTAATGCTATTAATTTAGCGTTAGATGCTGCCTACCGTTTTCAAGAAATGCCGACTGAGTTTATTGATGATTGGTTACATGTTGCAGCAGAGGAGGCTTATCACTTTCAGTTAGTACGTGAACAGTTAGCTTCTTTTGGTTATGATTATGGTGATTTTCCAGCGCATAATGGGTTGTGGGAAACAACAGCTGAAACAGCATTCGATGTTTTAGTTCGCATGGCGTTGGTTCCTAGAACCTTAGAAGCAAGAGGATTGGATGTAACACCCATGATGATTAAAAAGTTGCGTGCTCTTGGCGAGGTTCATGCAGTTGAGGTATTGCATATTTTACTGCGAGATGAAGTAGGTCATGTTGCTGTTGGGACGCGTTGGTTTGCTTATCTTTGTCAACAACGTGGTCTTAATCGTTTTGATACCTTTAAAGCACTGATTGAACAATACTTAAGAGGCGATATTAAAGGCCCCTTTAACATAGAGGCACGATTGCAAGCAGGCTTTACACAACAAGAAATGGATTGGCTTACAACACACTGATAAAATAAGCTATCAATGTGGTTGTGGTTGTGTTGTTTTAGGCTGCATGGTGTTACGTAATAAATTTAATAAAATCTGCTCAGCATGTTCACCATTATTGGTTTCTATGATGCGCGTACGACTGCAGGTCATATAAATACTAATTCGCCGTAACTGAGAAGATGCTCCATCGCGTAGATGTTCTTCATCGACAGCACAAACACTGGCGTAAGGGATAATGCTATTTTCAACAGTATCTTTAAGTTCATTATGAATATTAATGTAGTGTCCTTTAAATATAATATTCATATTGCCACCGCGTCCGCATAAAAGAGGAAATGTTGGGAAGTCCATTCGTAATACCTTTTGGTAATAGATTATAAAAACCCCCACTGTAAAGTGGGGGGTATTGCTAATTAAAAGATTAATGTGCTTTTAACTTTTCTTTATATTTGATTACTTGGCGATCTAGTTTGTCTGTCATTAAATCGATTGCAAGATACATATCTGCTTCAGATGCTTCAGCATGAAAATCCTGCCCACTAACATGCAAATTGGCACTTGCTTTTTGAGCCTTACTATCAATTTCTAATGTGACATTAACATTAATAACTTGGTCGAAGTGGTGCTTAATACGCGCCATTTTTTCTTCGCAGTGGGTACGCAGTGCTTCAGTAACTTCAACATGATGTCCTGTAATTTTTACTTGCATAGTCATTCTCCTTGTTATTTCGACTGAGTTCGTAGCGATAGTTGACGCTAGGTTTGATTTAATCATGTTCTGAGCAAACTGTCTAGTGTTCTATTAATTACTAGCTGATTATCTTAATGTCGCAGAAAGTCCAGAACCATAATTTTCGCCTAAATAAGCATGAATTACTTTGGGGTTAACAAGCAGTTCTGTCGGATTTCCATCGGCAAGAATACGCCCTTCCGATAAAATATAGCCGCGATCAACAACTGCTAAAGTTTCTCTAACGTTGTGGTCGGTGATCAGAATGCCAATACCACTATTTTTTAGTTGACGAATAATTGCTTGGATATCAGCAACAGCAATAGGGTCAACACCTGCAAAGGGTTCATCAAGTAATAAAAAATGGGGACTAATCGCTAATGCGCGTGCGATTTCTGCACGCCGCCGCTCACCCCCCGATAAAGCCTGTCCCATCGTATCACGAATATGCGTGATGCGTAGTGCCTCGAGTAGCGTTTCTAAACGGTCTTGACGCTGTTCTAAATTAAGATTAGGCTGCATTTCTAAAATAGCCATAATATTGTCGCTAACACTCATGCGTCGAAAAATAGATGCTTCTTGTGGTAGATAGCCAATGCCAAGCTTTGCACGTTGATGCATGGGTAACTGTGTAATGTCTTTACCATCGATCATGATTTTTCCAGCATCACTATTAACTAAGCCTGTCATCATGTAAAACGTAGTAGTTTTTCCTGCCCCATTAGGACCTAGTAAGCCGATAACTTCGCCACTAGAGAGTGAAAAACTCACATCTTGGACAACATGACGTTTTTTATAGCTTTTAGCCAAGTTGTGTGCGCTAAAATGATGCTTTTCGGTTGTTTTCATGTTTAACGAAACCTTTAGTTTTCAGGTTGGATGGTCATTTTGACGCGACCTTGTTGTTTGCTACCATTCGCTTCAAAGGTTTCTTCTTTGTTATAAATAACAATTTTATTGGCAGTAATGCGATTGCCATTATCCATCATCATGCTGGCATTATCGATTAAGCTAATGGTATCTTTATCTTTATCAAAGATAATTTGTTTAGCTTCCCCGTTGACCCACTGTTGCTTTTTAGGTAAGTAGTCCTTAAATGTAGCGGGATTTCCTTTTGTGGTTGCTGTTTGTAATTTATTGTTAGGATGAACAATACTGAGCTGATCACCATGTAACTCTAGCTTATTACGATTAAGTTGCACATTACCACGATATTCACTTTCTCCCACTTTAGTTTGACTAATAAGTTGATCAGCACCTACCGTTACGGGATAATTTTTATTATCTTCATTTGTTTTATTATTTTCAGATGTTGCTTTTGCAAAAAGGATGCTGGGAAGCAAAAAGCAGCATAATAGTAAAAAAAGGGAATAATGATTATTGCCAGTGTGATTTAACATGATGCGTGAACTCATATATTCCTTCTTCGTAATTACCACTAAGACTATCCGCTTCAATGGTTTGTTTATTATCGCTCAGGCTGAGCTCTCCAGGGCTGTTAACATGATGTTTTTGTATGTCTATCATGAGTTTTTCAGTATTCAAGGTGCGAATTTCAGTTGCATTAGTGGCTTGTTTAAGCGTGACTTTTTGTAACAGCTCCATTTGATTACCGTGTAATTTTGCAATTTGACTGCTGCCATTAAAGAAATTTCCAGCGCTCGTGCCCGTAAAATAATAAGGTTTTAGCGTTGTAATATCCTCTGCCTCATCATATAAAAGATATTGGCTATGAAAGCGAATTTTTTTTTCAGATATTTTTCTGTCCAGTAAAACACCACTAACCTGAGTCATTTCAATTTGTAGGGTTGTTTTTTGCGCCACAAATTTTGTTCCTTGTTGACGATAGGGTAAGTAAGCAATCGCAGCCGCAATGACAAATAATAATAGTAGGCTAGCAAAACGTATCATAACTGCATCATATCAATCAATTAACGTACATAATGTTCAATTAGTGGATCAAGTTTATCCTGAGCCTTCAAAATAAGGTCACAGACTTCACGCGCTGCGCCTTGTCCACCTGCTGCTTGTGTGATGTAATGAGCGTGAGACTTAACGCTAGAATAGGCATTGGGGACACTGAGTGCTAATCCAGAACGGATCATAATAGGTAGGTCTAATAAGTCATCACCGACATAGCAAACAGCTTCACTCGACAAAACCAAATCAGCCAAAAGTTGTTCAAAGACAGCGAGTTTGTCGCGTGCTCCCTGAAAGACATAACGAACACCTAAGTCACTCATACGCTTAGCAACTAGTTCAGATTGACGTGCAGTAATAATAGCAATGGGAATGCCTGCTTGTTGCAGTTGTTTCATGCCATGACCATCTAAGACATGAAATGATTTAAATTCATTGCCTTGATTATCATAATATAAACGCCCATCTGTAAGAACACCATCGACATCAAAAATTACCAGTTTTATCTGTGCTAAGCGTTGTGTGAGTACCGACTCAGTTAACAACATCATGAGTTCTCTATTGCTTAAAAAGGGTTAATGATAGAAGAAAAAGTATCAATTGAGAACAAAGAAATAAGCAATTTTAATAATGAGTCACTTAATCTTGTATTTTAATGATACGAATCATCAAAATATAGGATAAAATTAACGGTTATTTTTAGTATTAAGAAGCAACTTTGTGTCAGATCGAGCAATAACTATCCCAATTACTGCATCACGCTGGATTGGTGTCGCTGTGGTAGATTGGGAATCTGCTGGTTTGGATGGTTTTTATCCTGCGGATGTGCCAGACGACTGGCATTTAACTTATTACGCTAATATGGCGATGGCAGTTGTTTTACCACCGAGTCGTTGGCTTACTGCAGATACATCTTTGCTTGCTCAGTGGAGCGAACAAACACATGAAAATTTTTGGTTTTATTTGTTGTGTGAATCAAAAGAACAAGTTTTACAAGCGATACAACTGGTCGGTGCATTTAATGATAAATGTGCAGGCTTAATTGTTGCTGCAGATGTTCATGTTGAAGAAGTCGATTCAGTTGCTGTCTTAGTATTAGGGCAGTCTGCATTGCGATGCGATACGGGCAACTTACGTGCCCTAGGTGCACAAATAAGTGTTTGGTTAACTGGTTTTTCAGGAGAACATGGTTTGGTTGTATTAGATGGTCAACTCGCAGGAAAGGTTAAAGAAGTGCAAACTTTGTTAGAACTCATGGGCGTTTTATCGTGACAGAGCGTATTATTGAAATTAAGAATTTAAGTTTTGCTCGTGGTAGTCGCTTGATTTTTGACAAAGTCAATATTTCTATTCCGCGCGGTAAAATTACGGCAATTATGGGTCCCTCTGGTACAGGCAAGACAACCCTGCTGAAGTTAATCGCTGGACAGTTAACACCTAGTACGGGCAGTATCTATGTAGATGGATTACATGTACATTCGCTGGCGCGTGCCGACTTATTTACCTTGCGTCAGCGTATGGGAATGTTATTTCAAAGTGGTGCATTGTTAACCGATTTATCTGTTTTCGAGAATGTAGCTTTGCCCTTGCGTGAGCATAGCAAATTACCAGAAAGCGCGATTCGTCAATTGGTGTTAATGAAGTTAGAAGCCGTTGGCTTACGTGGTGCAGCGTGGATGATGCCAGCGGAACTTTCTGGTGGTATGTCTCGTCGTGTTGCTTTAGCACGCGCGGTTTCGCTTGATCCGCAAATGATTTTTTATGATGAGCCTTTTGCAGGACAAGACCCCATTACAAT
>CAMCGI010000101.1 GCA_945874205.1 Francisella tularensis subsp. holarctica | reverse complement strand
TTAAGCTCGCCTTGATACTGCTTTTTCCAGCGCATTACCGCACTAGCACTAGCACCCGATATTTCCATCACCTTTTGATTGGTGTAGCCTTCTTCGACCATCAGCTTCGCATATTCGAGCTTTTGATCTGGCGTGAACACTATTTTGGGTTTTTTTTGTTTTTGGCTGGTCATTCTTTTCTCCGATCTGGCACATTATAAGCTATCTTTCCTTCCGAGATTATTAGACCATTACACCTGTAGCTGTAGCGGCTGGGGCAGTTGCAGTTGTAGCTGCAGTTTTTAGTATTTTTGATTAAAACTTTTTTTATTATTTAGGATGTGTGTGTTATATCTGCTTTTTATGAATTTCTGAAGAATGCTTCTGAAAATACAAGTGCTTTCAATTATTTCAACAACGATCTTAGGGATTTGAATAGTTCAAACTTATCACAATCTCAACAGGTTGCGGTGCAGGCAGGAAATGGAATGGAAATTAGTCGTCAGTTTTTTCTAGATCAAAACAACGCTCCTTTTGGATCTGCCATATCGATAACTGCAGCAATTACAGTTACTATAGCAAAAGCACCATCTGTAATTACGGCTTAAATTAGGTACTTACATGTCTGGTAGTTTGTTAGTTGTAGGTATTGGAATTAAATTTGCTTGTGATGTTTCTCTTGAAAGTCAAAAGGCTATCGTTAGTGCTGATCAGGTTTATTATTTAGTCGCTGATCCTGTAAGTGAAAAATGGATTGAGGAGTTAAATCCTCATTCTGAAACATTGCATGATCTATATCAAATAGGAAAACCTCGCATAGATACTTATCACCAAATGGTTAATCGGGTTTTAAATAGTGTTAGGAAAGGATTAAATGTATGTATGGTGTCATACGGACACCCTGGTGTATTTGGTTTTCCTATGCACGAAGCAGTGAGAATAGCAAAATTAGAAAATATTCCTGCTAAAATGTTAGCTGGAATTTCGGCTGAAGATGCTCTCTACGCTGATTTAGGACTTGATCCAGGATCAAATGGAAGTCAATCTTTTGAGGCTACTGATTTTCTTATCCATAGTAGACGGTTTGACCCGTCTAGCATTCTTGTTTTATGGCAAATTGGTGTTATCGGCTCGCTAGATTACCAAGAAAAATTTCCTCAAAATGGATTGAATGTCCTATTAGCTAAGTTATTAGAAACATATAATCCCAGTCACGAAGTCTTCATTTACGAAGCGACACAATACGCGTTTACTCAAGCAAGAATAGAACGAATCGAACTCTCTAAAATAACAGAGTACCAGATTAACCCAATCACAACTTTATGTATACCTCCACAGGAACAGCGTCTTGCTGATATGAAAATGTTGTCTCTTCTTGGTTTATCGTAGAAGAAGATACCTACTCTTCTCGTAAATAATACCGCTGACACGAGTACACCTCGTGTCAGTAGTATCAAAATTAATTTAAATCATCAAAAAAATTGACCCATATCAAGATTTTGAAATTGTCGGGCAATCACGTCAGCAAAAACAACCACCTCGCTAATATTGAGAGCTAAATTAGGCACAAACATCCCACGTTTAGCGTTCTTAACATCGCTTTCAGTTGTCTCAAATCCCGCAGCAGCAATGCTTTGTAAAAGGTTCGTGAAGTTAGGGATTTAACAGTTAATTGCTCTCATTCAATAATCGCATAATCTCTGTTACAACAACTTGATGTGTTTGCTGTTTAACTTTCCCCATTGTCTTTCTGAATAAAGATTCATTAGCTGTAAATAATTTACCTGAACGAGCATAGCTGATACGGGATAAAGAGCCTGACTCAAAGCTATCTTGTTGTAATTCAATAGCATTATCATCAGCATAACTCTTGCTAGTAATTTGGCACAATAACCAATCGCTATTATCCACATTAGCAAGCAACAAAGCTGGTCGTAATTTTTGAGCTGATAAATCAGAGAATGGAAAGGGCAATACAACTACTTGACGGACTGCAAATGTGCCCATGCTTCATCCTCATCATCATTTAACCAGTCTTTAGCAAGTGATTGCTCACTTAATAACAATCCACTAACAGTATCCTCTGGTATTGCTAAATTAGCATGACTATTCTGAGTATGTTTTAGTTTCAAAGAATTAACAAAGTCAATGACTTGCTGAGTTAAGTTGTCTGGAACATCAAGGGTAAGTAGCATCGTCTTTTTACCTCAACCTATGTTATTGTACGATAAGCGTTATTTTAGCATATCATGCTAACTAGATGATAACTATGACAATGAATGCTTTTTGACCATTACAAGAATTAGCACCAATAAAACATGACTTGACCATAATTAAGTTCGCGCTAGGTATGTTGTCTATTGGTGTTGGCGCTATCTTTATGAAGCTATTTTTTCCTCATTAAAGACAAAAAACAACACCCATATAGTCATAATCTGTTCATTTATGTACTACTTCTAATCCCCGCGCTTTTTCAAATGCACTAATAACAGTGATAAAGCAGCTGGTGTCACCCCTGGTACACGTCCCGCTTGCCCTAACGTATTAGGTCGATGTAATTTAAGTTTCTGTTTTACTTCATTTGACAGCCCATCAATCGCATCAATATCAAGATTTTCGGGAATATTGGTCTCTTCAGCTCGTTTTATTTTTTCGATATCATCGGTCATTCGTGTTAAATAACCTGCATATTTCACATCGATTTCGACCTGCTCAATAACATTAACCTCTGTCACAGATAACCCAAACCCTGTCAAAGTGGACAGTTTGCGGTAATCGACTTCGGGACGGCGTAAAAGCGTTTCAAGATTTTGCTCTTTACTCATAGCAACCCCTAAAATGCGCTCTGATTCACCCTCGGGTAGTTTGGCTGGTGCAATCCATGTATCCTTTAAGCGAGCCAGTTCAGATTCAATCGCCTCTGTTTTACGACAAAAGCTTGCCCAACGCGTCTCATCAATCATACCAAACTCACGCGCAATAGGAGTTAAACGACGATCAGCATTATCCTCACGCAGCAATAAACGATATTCGGCACGACTAGTAAACATTCGATAAGGCTCACTCGCACCCAAGGTATTCAAATCATCGACCAATACGCCCAAATAGGCTTGATCACGACGAGGATACCAACTGTCTTTACCCTGAGCTGCACGTGCGGCATTAACGCCTGCTAACAACCCCTGCGCCGCAGCCTCTTCATAACCCGTTGTACCATTAATCTGCCCAGCAAAATACAAACCGCTAATACTATGTGTTTCTAAGGTTGGCTTGAGCGCACGCGGGTCAAAATAATCGTATTCGATGGCGTAGGCAGGGCGCGTTAGTACCGCATTTTCTAGTCCCTTCATGCTATGAATCATCTGAATCTGCGCTTCAAATGGCAGACTAGTCGAAATACCATTAGGATAGAGTTCGTGCGTAGTTAATCCTTCAGGTTCAATAAAAATCTGATGATTGTCCTTATCAGCAAAGCGTGTAATCTTGTCTTCAATCGAGGGACAATAGCGCGGCCCTACCCCTTCAATCACCCCCTGATACATTGGTGACTGATCGAGATATTGGCGAATAATATCATGTGTACGCTCATTGGTATGAGTGATATAGCACGACACTTGGCGTGGATGCATCGCCACATTGCCCATAAACGAAAATACAGGCAAGGGATCGTCACCCGCTTGCACCTGCATAAGCGAAAAATCAACGCTACGCGCATCGATACGGCATGGCGTACCTGTTTTTAAACGTCCGACAGGCAAGTTGAGTTCTTTTAAGCGTTCAGCAAGACGAATACTGGGCGGATCGCCTGCTCGCCCACCTGAGTGACTTTGCAACCCAATATGGATTTTACCATTCAAAAACGTACCTGCAGTCAAAACAACCTGACGCGCATAAAACTTCCAACCCGTTGAAGTTACCACACCCGTAATATGACCATTTTCAACAATTAAATCTTCTGCCATTTGCTGAAATAGGGTTAAGTTAGGCTGATTTTCAAGGCGATAGCGTACCGATGCTTTGTACAACAAACGGTCAGCTTGGGCGCGTGTTGCCCGCACCGCAGGACCTTTAGATGCATTGAGGGTACGGAACTGAATGCCAGAATCATCGGTTGCCAAGCCCATAATGCCACCCATAGCATCAACTTCTTTAACCAAATGCCCCTTACCAATACCACCGATAGCAGGGTTACACGACATCGAGCCAAGCCCCTCAATGCTTTGTGTCAATAATAGGGTATTGACCCCCATACGTGCTGCCGCTGCCGCTGCTTCCGTTCCTGCATGTCCGCCACCGATGACGATGACATCATATTGTTGTTGTGAAAACATCTGTATGCCCGTTGTATCTCTTTGAATAGCGTTATTTTAACACAGCTACTAAAAACCAAAATTATAAACAGATTACGATACTCAATTAGCACTCTGATTTACCCGTAATTTAATCTCCCTTAAATCCACGCTGAAACTGCCGACTGATCGGCAATATTTTGCCCTGCTTAAGATGAACTTGCCAATGTCCAAGTTCATCTTTTTTCATACTAGCAATTTGTGCCATGCGTACTAACAAACTGCGATGAATTTGAACATACTCACTATCGGGCAATTTTTCGGTTAGTTCTTTAATAGACAAACGAATCCAACCGAGCAGTTTATCGCTGTAAACGCCAACAAGCTTATCTTCCGCTTGGAAGTAATGGACATCGTCGACAGCAACCAATTTAAGCTCATTAGCTTGCAAGAGTTTAAGCCATTGCAATGGTTCTTTAGTGGATGTTAACTGTTGACTGATCGTTTGCAGTTGAATAGGGTTTAAAGTGGTTCTTATCTCTAACCGTTGCAATGTTTGTTGTAAGCGAGATAGCTGAATAGGTTTGAGCAGATAATCAACTGCTGCCAGTTCAAAGGCTTGTACAGCATAATCATCATAAGCGGTAATAAACACCCAACACAGACAAGGGTATGCGAGTTGTTGATTAAGCTGTAACAACTTAATTCCCGATAAACTAGGCATATGAATATCGCAAAACACAACATCAAATTGTTGTGTAGATAGAGACTCTAGTGCTTGCAAGCTATCACTCATCACCGTTAGCTGCCAATGGGGGCGTTCGTTGGCGATTAAGCTAGCGAGGTAATTAGCCAGTGGAAGTTCGTCATCGATGATTAAAATATGTGTATGGTTGTCCATGATGCTGTGTCTTTAACAATTAAGAGCGATTTTGGGCTTTATTTACCTGTTTCTATGTAACCATTATCGTGAATACTTTGCTTGCAAGCTCGCACTACCGATGCGATTGGCACGAATCATAAAACCAATCAACGCAGCCGAAGCATCTGCGGGCAAATCGAGGTGTTCGACTTTTAGGGCATGAATGGTAATTTGATAACGATGCGCTTTATCACCCACAGGTGGACACGCACCACCATAACCCGATGTGCCAAAGTCTGTGCGACCTTGTACCGCACCTTGCGGTAGTAGTTGCCCATCGATACTACCTGCATTGGCAGGCAAATGGGTTACATTAGCGGGAAGGTTATAAACCACCCAATGCCACCAGCCTGAGCCTGTTGGTGCATCGGGATCATACATGGTCAGAGCAAAACTTTTTGTTCCTATGGGTGCGTTTTTCCACGCTAACTCAGGAGAAATATTATCACCCGTACAACCAAAACCATTAAATACTTGCGATGTGCCTAACTTGCTATTTGGCTTAATAATGGGACTCGCAACTGAAAAGTTAGCTGCCGAAACAGATGCACTGGCAAGTGACAGTGCTGCAAAAAGTGTGATGATTGATTTCATGATGATTCGTCCTATTAAAAAATTACCATCTCATGATAAAGCAAATTGATTGATATTGGTTAGCTGATAGCAAGCAAAACTTATGCAATATCTTTCATCCATAAATATGACTGCAGTCAATCGTAGCTAGCCAGTAGATCATAGGCTAGTATAGTAAGCTTAGTAATCAGTCATGAATTAGTCGCATGGAAAACTCAACCAAATCAGAAAAACTCCGCCTTGATAAATGGCTATGGGCAGCGCGCTTTTATAAAACACGCGCCTTAGCAACCGATGCCGTTGACGGTGGCAAGGTTAAGCTCAATGGTCAGCGAACAAAACCCGCCCATGCGCTGAAAGTTGGCGATAAAATCGATATTGTCATTGGTGAATATCACTGGCAACTTACGGTGATGGCATTAAGTGACAAGCGCGGTGCTGCACCCATCGCGCAGACGCTTTACCAAGAAGATGCCGATAGCCATGCGGCACGTCAGGCGCAAATCAGTGAGCGTAAACAACTGGGACAAGCCCACCCTGTTAGAGCGCCCGACAAAAAAGACAGACGTGAGATTGCAAAACTAAAGCAAACGGGTTGGGTAATCTAACCACTGCCTAGGTCGGGAGACTTCATATCACACTGGCAAAGCCAAAGCTTAAAACACCCACGGCAAGAGTTTGTGACTGCGCTGTTGATAATCGGGATAGTCGCTAAAGCGACGGCAGAGCAGATATTCTTCATAGTGCAGTTTGAGCAACAGGGTGAGCACCAACACCAGCAACCACGCAAGGCGTTGCACACTGGCATCGGATGCCACCATCGGCAGCATGACCCATAAAATACTGGCATACATAGGATGACGAATCCAGCGGTAAGGCCCCCGTTCGACAAGGCTACTGTCATCGCGTGGGTCGGGGACGATATTGAATCGCCCTAGGTGCATGGTGTGAACAGCCCATAGCCCTAACATCACGCCCATCAGTTGCGCTAACAAGCCCAACCAGTGGCTCGAAAACCAAGCACCCGTCATGAGAATGATGACAATACTGGCGAACTGTAACCCGACCAGACTGTACGACCAGACGGGGTGAAGAAGTCGTTTCATATCGATTTTTCCAAGCGCACATAAC
>CAMCGI010000100.1 GCA_945874205.1 Francisella tularensis subsp. holarctica | reverse complement strand
CAGTGGTTTGCAAAAACAACTAAGCGCATTAATGAGCTAAATGATGTTGGTGTTACCTTGATTGCACAAGCACAAGCAGAAATCGAAAAGCACAATAATCATGCAACACAGTCTGTTCTGTTATCTGCTATATTTGGACTTGTTTTAGTGATTGGTTTAGTTCTGGTGTATCTACTTGTTGTGCAAAGAGGTATTCGTAAGCCACTCGAAGAAATGACTAATCAGCTAATTAATATTGTTAATACAAATTCTTTTTCTATCCGCATAAATAATCAATCAGGAGATGAAATTGGTGATGTGAGTAGGGCGTTAAATCAATTGTTAGCAAGTTTTAACGAAGCAATAACCGAAACGAATTATGTTGTATCTGCGATTGCTGTAGGCGATTTAAGCAAGCGCATTAATGGTAATTATGTTGGTGATTTAGAAGTCTTAAAACAAGGGGTCAACAACTCAGCAAATAATATTGCTAAAGTGATGACTGAGTTGTCAGGTGCGATGACAGCCTTGCAAGCGGGCAATTTTAATAAGCCATTAAATACCAATGCGCAGGGGCAGTATGGCGAAATGCTTACCAATGCTTCGAGTGCGATGATAAGTTTTAGCCAAGTTATTGGAGAAATTGTAGAAGTCATGCATCAAATGAGTGAAGGAGACTTTAATAGTCGTGTTCGTGTAGCCGCTCATGGTGACTTGTTAACAATGAAAGACAATATTAATACTTCAATGTCTGCTATTGCACAAGCTATTAATGCGATTAGCGAAGTGGTGGCAGCTCAAGCAATGGGTGATTTAACAAAAGAACTACCTTCTGGAACTTTCAAAGGGCAATTGCACGATCTTAAAAATGCGATTAACTACTCATCAGCTAAGGTCAAGGAATCTGTGATTCAAGCCGTACAAGCTTCTAATATTGTCAGCGAGGCATCTGCACAAGTATCACAAGGATCATCAGATTTATCTGGTCGTGTGCAAGAGCAAGCAGCAGCATTAGAGCAAACTAGCTCAACCATGAATGAAATGGCAGCAGCAGTACAAGCGAATACAGCTAATGCCCGCAAAGTTGCTAATTTAGCACATCAAGTCCAGAATCAGTCTAATACTGGTGTAGCTGTGATGCAACAAACAATCGAAGCGATGCAATCGATTCGTGAATCGAGCCATAAAATCAGTGATATTGTCACTATTATTGATGGCATTGCTTTTCAAACCAACTTACTAGCTCTTAACGCAGCAGTAGAAGCGGCACGAGCAGGCGAGCATGGTCGCGGTTTTGCAGTAGTTGCTTCTGAGGTTCGTGCATTGGCAGGTAAGTCCGCCGATGCTGCTAAAGATATTAAGGGCTTAATTAGCGATAGCGTTAATCGTATTGAAGCAGGTACACAATTAGCCGACAAATCTGGCGATATGCTCAATGGCATTACCGCTTCAGTTGAGCAGGTTGCTAGTATGATTGAAGAAATTGCTAATGCATCAAATGAACAAAGCACAGGTATTAATCAAGTACATAGAGCAATGGCTGATATTGACAAAGTAACACAAGAAAACGCCGCTTTAGTTGAAGAAACCACAGCGGCAGCCGAAAGCTTGAGCAGCGAAGCCAATAATCTACGCAACAATATGGCGTTTTTTAAGACAGGACAAATAGCTGGCGTTCGTGCAACACCCCATTCAGCACCGCGATCAAAGGTAAAAGCACCAGTAAAAAAACAAATGGGTTTACCAGCACCAAAAAAACCAAGTAGTCAAGAATGGGGTGAGTTTTAATCCGATTTGTTTTTGATAACTTTGCTGCCCTACGGGGCGGTTTTTTATTCTGTTATAATCAAAAAAAGCAAGCAACAAACAAAGAATGCCATCATGAAGCTCAAAAATCTGCCCATTGGTAGTAGATCAAGTCGGCATAATTTTTAATCAAACAGCGCGTAATTTGGTACAGATGGACTGGGTAAATCAGCAAAACTAAGTTATCCGTTGAAAATAACTCAACTCACAAGAGACCCAACACATTATGATCATCCTACCCGATAGTCAACATCGTCAACAAGCCCTAGCCATCCACAGCTCATTTGTGGTGCAAGCACCAGCTGGCTCAGGTAAAACCGAATTGCTCATTTCGCGTTTGCTTGCCTTATTTGCCAGTGATGATACTAAATCACCTGAGCAAGTTTTAGCGATTACCTTTACGCGCAAAGCTGCTGCTGAGATGATAACACGCTTGCTTAGTGCCTTACGCGCTGCGAATAAGGCGTGTGACTTTGACGATTGGTTGTTGATTATCAGTCATGGCGATAGTGACAAAGCCGAAAAGCTAAAGCAAAACCCAGATGCCCTAACACTCAAACAGCAACAATATCACTGGGCAAAGCAGGTGCTGCAAAAAGACTGGTCACTATTGAATAATCCGCACCGTTTACGGATTACCACCATTGACGGATTTTGTAATGCATTGGCACGTCAAACACCTTTGTTAGGTCAACTTGCACCAGGGTTAGATGTCGCTGATGATGTACTTTATTTATATGATATGGCAGCACGTCAGACTTTAGTGCACTTAGAAAACAACGATAGTCCTGAGTTAGCCGATGCTATTGCTACTTTATTACCTGCTTTTGGTAACGATATTGATAAGTTGCGTGGACTCTTAGCAGAACAACTGGCGAATCGTGATCAGTGGTTAGTGGATTTAGAAGATATTGATACCGATAAAATGCAAGCGGTGTTAACGCGATTATTTGCGCCGCAGATAACAGATTATTTATTGAGGTTTGAATCGGATTTAGCAGAGTTGGCACGCTTAGCTGGGGTTTGCTTACAAGGATTATTGGCAAATGAAAATCAAGATACAGATGCTCATAATGCCTTGGTTAAATTGAATGATTTTGGTGTTGTAGCAGCTAAGCAGTCTTTAGAAAATCAGATTTTAATCGTTAATGGTATCGCTTTTTTACTGTTGACGAAAGATAAAAAAGGTTGGCGTAAAAGTATTAATAAGACAATGGGGCTTGCCGCAGCTACAAA
This sequence comes from Francisella tularensis subsp. holarctica, assembly GCA_945874205.1. Taxonomy (GTDB): domain Bacteria; phylum Pseudomonadota; class Gammaproteobacteria; order Thiomicrospirales; family Thiomicrospiraceae. Next base: position 3,956 of record CAMCGI010000100.1, on the reverse strand, counting down.
TAAATCCGAGATAGCTAGTCTAAAATCATTGATTGAAACTTGCGAACAAGATCCTACGCAACTGCCACAATTACAATCGTTGGTTTCTTTACCTAATCCCACTTATTCCGATGACGACCATCAACGCATTGCCGCCCTTAAAATGCTATTTTCAGCCGCTGCACGACAGTTACTGTTAGTGTTTGCAGAGCATCGTCAAACCGATCATGCACAATTTACACAGGCAGCATTAATTGCGCTTGATCCTCAGCGCAATGGCAATATCAGTGATGTGTTACTTAAGCTAGATGCTCAGTTGCGCCATATTCTTATCGATGAGTTTCAAGATACCTCTGTCACTCAGTGGGCATTATTGCGTCACTTGATGGCTGGGTGGGAGTCGGTTGGTATGGGACAAGAAAAACAAGGGCGGACATTGTTTTTAGTGGGAGATCCCATGCAGAGTATTTATCGCTTTCGCAAAGCCGAACCTGCCCTATTTACCACAGCAAAAACGCAAGGTATTCCGCTTGATAACGGTCAGCATTTTAAGTTATTACCCTTACAATTAAGTAGTAATTTCCGTAGCTTGCCTGCTATGATTGAGTTTGTTAATACATCATTTAGCGATATTTTTCCCACTAGTCAACAAGCGCAAGCGGATGTTAGTTTAGGTGCATGTAGTTATTCAGCAGCGCAAGCGGTAAAAGACGATAAAAACAATGAGGCGAGTATTCAACTTTGGCTACAAACCGATGCTAAAAAATGCACATCAGCAAGTTGGTACGATAGCGATTTAACACAAGATTTTCCCATACTGCTTACCAATACCCAAGTAGGTGAATACGATGCCGCACAGCGTATCCGCCTGTGGCTACAAAGTCATAACGAAAAAAAACCATCAGGTGTTGCTATTTTAGTGCGCAGCAAAAGTCATTTGTTGCCCATTTTAACTGAACTTAATGCACACAATATTCCCGTTCATGCCGAAGAAATCGCAACGCTAACTGATCGTTGGTATATTCAGGATTGTCTTGCCTTAACTCGTTTTTTGGTTGATCCTTGTGACCGAGTCGCTTTTTTGGCGGTATTACGTGCGCCTTGGTGTGGGCTGAGTTTGGCAGGGTTACATAATATTGCCCAACAACCAGATCCTTTATGGGATGAATGTTGTAGGGGAAGCGTTGATTGTACGTTAGCAGAAGACCAACAACGCTTAACACAATTTATCAGTGTGTTAACGCCATTGATGACACAGCGAGGACATCAACCTTTAGCGACACAAGTGCGCTCTGCCTGTTTAGCATTAGGATTACTGAATTTATTACCCGATGATAGTGCTGTGAATGATGTGGCAGTGTATTGGGATTTATTGCGTCAATTGCAACAGGTATCGCCCCATTTTGACTTGCCAACATTGAATAAGAAACTAGAAAAATTGTTTGCCAAGCCCAGTCATCCCAATGCATCGGTAGTAGCGATGACGATTCATAAATCGAAAGGATTAGAGTTTGATATGGTTATTTTGCCGAGTTTAGACAGGCGAGGGGCAAACGATAAAGCAGGTTTACTCAGTTGGCAAAAACTGGCAGAAGGCGATGGTATGCACGATATTATCGCGCCATTGGGTAAAAGAAAAAGCCCTTTATTTGGTTGGTTACAATCACTCGAAAAGAAAAAAGCCAAATATGAGCTTGATCGTTTGTTTTATGTTGCACTGACACGTGCTGTTAAACAGATTGTTTTAATTGCGACGCTTTCACCCAATAAAGGGAATACCTTGCCAGTATCTGATAACACGTTTATCGGCTGTTTATGGAAAAGCGAGCGGATTAAAGCAGTAACTGAACGTCTCTTATCGACTTTGCCGCTACTCGAAAAAGATAATAATGATGAAGATAGCGAAGAGTTTGTTTTTGAGCGGGTGCAACCAAATTTAATGCGCTTTGAATCAGAGCAGCTGGCAAGTGCGCAAGCAAGCATTACTCAGATTAAGCAACATATTGTTGCAGCAGCTCCTTTATTATTTTTATCAACTCCTCATGTTTTTGAAGATGTTCCTATCAACGAGGACAAAGAAGGTAGCGCTGTTGCCATTGGTACAGTCACGCATGCTTTGTTAGAGCGCGTTGCCAATGATGGTTTAGCAGTATGGGATAACGAGCGACTGATCAAACAAACAACATGGTTAGGGTATCAATTGCGTGTGTTAGCTGTGCCAGAGTCTAAGCAAGCAAAAGCGATTGCCACCATTATTCAGGCTGTTAAAAACACGCTAAGCGATGAAAAAGGACAGTGGATTTTGCAACATTGGCAACAAGCACGCAATGAATGGGTTTTAATGGATATTGATGACGTGTCAGGTAAGCTACAACGTCATATTCTCGACCGAAGTTTTATTGATGCACACGGCACGCGTTGGATTATCGATTATAAAACCAGTCAAGCAAATGGCGTAGCGATTGATGCATTTATTGCGAACAAACGCGCTCAATATTACCCACAATTAGAACGTTACCGCCATCTTGTGCAACAGCTCGATCCTGTGCATCCGATACAAACAGCGTTATTTTTTCCGTTATTACCAGCAGGGGCACGTTGGCAACTTGGGAGTTGAGTGTTTTAATTATGCTTTTTACACATAACGATAGACACTCAGGATTGAATCATGTTTTGAATGCGTTCAATCGGTAGCCCTGTGATGGTTGCAATCAATGACATTTCTAAGCCTTGCGCAAGCATTGCTCGCACCATTATTAACTTTTCTTCCTCACGTCCTTCCTGTTTTCCCAATTCAATACCTTCTTGCTTACCTAATTCAATGCCTTCTAATATTCCCTCTTCTTTAGCTTCATCACGTGCAGTATCAATAACGTTTTTTAGATCACGGTAGTATTTTAAGCTGTCTTCGTAGGCTTGGCGTTCGGCAGGGTTGAATTTAGCAATTTGTGCCTTGTCAAAAATGCTTAAAAATATGGCTTGTTGTAGTTTTATCGGAACTGCCTGTAGTTTATGCAGGTTTTTAAATAGGAAGAACCATTTATCTTGATCGCTTTCGAGTTCGTCTTCGGTTTTATGGAAGTTGGGCAGTGTCAGGTAGATAAAGGTGCATTTATCGTAAAATACCTTATCGTGCTGATTTTTGAGTTGGACGAAATGTACTACATCTTTATGATGGTTGTGTTTGTCTTCGTCAAATTCAAAGTCTAAAATACCAATAGTGTAGACAGCATCAAGCTTAAAATCCCAGTCGCCTTTTTCGGCTTGCTCTTGGATAGGGAAGGTGGCGTAAAAAATACTGCGCTCTTTGAAATAGTTTTGTTTCGCTTTTTGCAGTTCGACGATAAAACGTTCACCGCTGGTGCTGATACAGTGTAGATCAAAAATCGCTTTTCGGTCGGCTGGTGTTGCGCCCAGTTTTTCATTATTGGTGTAATTGAGTTCTTGAATATGATGCTTTGCAGGCAATAGGGTATTGAGAAAAGCAATTAGGTGTTCTTTGCTGTTTTCTTCGCCAAATAACTTTTTAAAACCAAAGTCGGTAAACAGGTTGATATAAGTGTCTTTCATAAGTACCTACTTATTGCTGGGGGTATTGCTAGAGTAGTCAATTTAACTGATAACACACTCGCTTACAAGCATACAACTGTCAAACACACCTATCTGAAAGGTGGTTTTGGTATGTTGCTGCTAACCACCACTCACCGTATTTCGATTAATAGCGATATTGTCAGTGAACCAAACAGCCGTAATTTTGAATGCCGTTTGTTTAATCATGCTAGCACTGTGTCAAGTTGTTTTTGACACACAAAAGCGAGGTGGGCAAACTTGGGTTTGAGCGTTAGTATTGCCAATAAGAGCCCTGCAGAACTGATACCAACTCCCAAAAGTCTTGCCAAATTTATCGCGCTCATTCAGTGAGTTGCCAGCACTCCTACGCAACCTCTCGTCAAAAAGTAAACAGCAATTTAACCAAA
>CAMCGI010000099.1 GCA_945874205.1 Francisella tularensis subsp. holarctica | reverse complement strand
CTGTGTGTATGCGTAACCAAGGGATTATTCTGTCCAAAATCTGCTAAAACAGGCAGAAATTGGACAGAATGACAAAAACTATGCGTATTTTTTAATCGAAAATTAATTTTTTGAGAAAAGTGGCGCAAAATCAGGGTAATTAGAGGCGCCCATAACAATAGCGTTGATTTAGTATTGCTTGATATTATGTTGCCAGATCAAAATGGTATTGAAGTATGCAAAGCTGTCAGACAGTTTTCAACAGTACCCATTATTATGGTGACGGTCAAAGTAGAAGAAATTGATCGCTTACTTGGGTTAGAATTGGGTGCCGATGACTATATCTGCAAGCCTTTTAGTCCGCGTGAGGTATTGGCACGCATTAAAGCCGTATTGCGACGCAGTCAAATTCAACCATTAACGGTTTTACCTGTCGTATCAGAAGTCAATAAACTAATTTTGGACGAATCGCGCTTAGTTGCCCGATTTAATATTGAAGAAATTGATTTAACAATGGTTGATTTTAAGTTATTATCGATCATGTACCAACAGGCAGGACGTATTTTTTCGCGTGATCAGTTAATGTCACACATTTATAGCGATCATCGTATTGTTTCTGAGCGTACAATCGATAGTCACATTAAAAAATTACGCAAAAAAAAATAGATACGCTTGAACCTGATCGCGAATTAATCCATTCAGTCTATGCAGAGGGATATCGTTTTGAACACTAATTGGTCAGTTTAGGCGAACGGAGTAAATCATGAAAAAACTTTTTTTAATTGCAGTGTTATTAACCTGTAGTCTACCTGCTATGGCTGATCACGATGGTCATCGTGGTGGTTACGATCATCACAATGGGAGCTATGATCGTCACGGTGGTTACTACGATCGTCATAATAACTATGACCGCCATAATGGCTCTAATTCTAGTTGGAGATATCACTCTGGATCTGGATGGGGATGGAGTGTTCCTATTATTGTCGGTGGTCTCATCGTTGGTTATGAGCTAAGTCAAGTTGATCAAGCTCCTGTTGTTGTGCAACAACTACCAAGTACTACGGTCATACAACAACCAGCACCATTGATGCAAAATTGCAGTCCTTGGACTGAAACACAGCATCCAGATGGCACCATTACAAGATCAAGAACTTGTAATCAATAACAAAAAAAGAAGATGTATGATTGGTGCGGATGAGAAGACTCGAACTTCCACGATATTACTCGCTAGTACCTGAAACTAGTGCGTCTACCAATTCCGCCACATCCGCATTTTTTTAATTATAGCAGTTAGCTTAATAAGTGCAAGAAATATCCCTGCACTTTTTAGCTATTTTTTGCTTAAAATCAGAACATCTACGATTATTTTATTGCTTTAACCAACTTAATCAAATCTTCAACAGGTACTAAACCTGGAATTAACGTACCATCAGATAATAAAATACTCGGTGTGCCCTGTAATCCTAACGCTGTCGCCAAATTAAATTGCTTAGCAACAGGATTTTCACACGTCATTAGCTTAGCAGGCATAGTACCTTTCATCATTTTTTCTAATTCACCAGGTTCTTGTTGATTACACCACGCATGCACCGCTTTGTTGAATGAAGGTGTATCTATACCAGAGCGTGGGAAGAAAACATAACGCACACGAATATCAGCTGCAAGTGCCTTGGGTAACTGCGCATGTAATTTCTGACAATATTGACAATCAACATCAGTAAAAACAGTAATTGTATGTGTATATTTACCACTAGGCGGCATATAAATCATAGTATCTTTATCGTCTAATCTATTAAACTCTGTTTCACGATACTTCATAATCAATTCTTCTGTTAAGTTTCGCTTATCTGCTAAACTTAACAGTTGACCTCGTAATACATATTTGGCATCACTTGAATAATAAAAAAGAAATGCGCCCTGCTGTACAGCATAAACGCCCTCTATTGGTGTTGGTGTTATTGTGGAATCTTTTAATTCTGGCACTTGTGCAACAAGTTTTTCTTTAAGACTAACAACATCATCTGCTGCTAACGCATAAGTAGATAACATCATACTAAATAATAAAACTAGCTTAAGCATAATTTCCTTCCTTGGATATTTTGTAACAACATGAAATATAAAAAAGCGCCATTTCTGGCGCTCTTTTTTACGACTAAGCAAAAGGGAATTATACCTTTTCGCGAATACGTGCAGCTTTACCGCGTAACGCACGTAAGTAGTACAATTTAGCACGACGCACATCACCACGACGAACCACTGCAATACTTGCGATTACAGGGCTGTGTGTTTGAAAAACACGCTCAACACCCACACCGTGCGAAATTTTACGCACTGTGAAAGCTGAATTTAAGCCACGATTGCGTTTAGCAATCACAACACCTTCAAACGATTGAAGACGCTCACGTGTGCCTTCAATTACTTTAACCTGAACAGTCACTGTATCACCAGGACCAAAAGCAGGCACATTATCTTTCAACTGGGCAGTTTCCAGAGCTTGAATTTTAGCGTTAATCATTATTACTCACCTTAAATCATCGCCGCATCCACTGCGGCTTAATCTATTAAAATACTTGGTTTTTTATCAGCCAACAAAATTTATTTTCTATCTATTTTCGACAACCGAAAACTCAACTTCACGTAACCAATGCTGTTCTTGCTTTGTCAAGGTCGCATTAGCAAGCAACTCAGGACGACGCTGAGCCGTTCTAATTAATTGCTGTTGCCTGCGCCACTTGGCAATTTTGGCATGATCACCTGATTGTAGCACTGCTGGCACTTCCTGCTCTGCAATTACAGGCGGACGTGTGTAGTGCGGACAATCTAATAAGCCTTGCGCAAAAGAGTCCTCAACAGCCGACTGAGCATGACCTAAAACACCAGGTAATAAACGCACTACCGCATCCATCAACATCATCGCGGGCAGTTCACCACCCGAAACAACGAAATCTCCTATCGAGATTTCTTCATCGACAAATGAAGTAATAAAACGCTCATCCACACCTTCATAGCGACCACACAACAAGGCAACTTGCGGTAGCTGTGCTAATTCAGCGGCTCTCGCCTGTGTTAGCGGTTTACCTTGCGGCGAAAGATAGATGAAATGCGGTTTAACATCAGCACAACGTGCGGTCACTGTCGCGAGCGTATCGGCCAAAGGCTGATACATCATCACCATACCAGGACCACCACCATAGGGACGATCATCAACGGTATTGTGTACATTGTGTACATAATCACGCGGATTGTGACACACACAAGACCAAAGTCCGTTACGGTGTGCCCGACCTGTCACCCCAACATCCGTTACTGCGCTAAACAGCTCAGGAAACAATGTAATGACATGAAAGTCCATCTGCTTAATTGTTAAAGTATCCAGATTCCCAATCAACGACAATGCGTTTACTTGCTAGGTCAACCGTTTTAACAACGACATCCATCACAAAAGGAATCAGCTCATCGCCCGATTCGGTACGCACTCGCATGACATCATGGGCACCTGTTTCCATCATTTCTTTCACCACACCGACAGAAACACCTGCTTCTGTTACTAGGGCACAACCAACAAGGTCTACCCAGTAATAATCGCCTTCATCTTTAGGAAGTTGTTCTGGCATAATCGCCACATCACAACCCATCAATAAGCGTGCTTCTTCGCGATCGTCAAGACCCTTAAACTTCGCAACCAATCGACCATCTGCATGAGCTTGCGCTTCTTCGACATCAAATGATTGCCAACCTTCACTTGTCTTTACCCACAAAGGGTTATAGCTCATTAAGTTGGCAGCAGGGCGGGTATAGGAAAAAAACCGTAACCAACCACGCACACCAAATAGACCATTGACACGGCCTACTAAAATTTTGTTGTCTGTTAACGTTTGCACGTTAGAATCAAGCAGCCTTAGACTGCTTAGCCAAGGTCAAAACACGATCAGACGCTTGCGCACCCTGACCTACCCAGTAATCGTAACGGTCGCTGTCAAAGCGCAATTTTTCTTCATTGCCACGAGCGACAGGGTTAAAGAACCCAATACGTTCGATATAACGACCATCACGACGCATGCGGCTGTCCGCTACGACGATCGAATAAAAAGGTTTTTTCTTAGCTCCACCACGGGCTAGACGGATTACAACCATCTGTCACTCCTTGTAACGTTTAACAGCGACAACAGGAATTCCTGCTGACTATTTCTTTAGCCTTCCCGCAAAATTGACAGGAATTTTCCATTATATCAGATTGGTAACAATAATACAAAACAATCAAATTGCGTTAATTTATTTAAGGGTTATTAATGGTGTTTATTACAACACTGGCAAGCGTTGGTTGTTTCATGGCATAATAATGAGTCATTTATTCTTTTATTGATAGCGACCAGCAACATGAAGTACGCAACCGACGACCTACGCATTCGAAGCATGACCGAAGTAATTTCTCCTCAGGATTTGCATAGCCGCTATCCGATGACTGAGCGTGCATCAAAACTTATTTATGATACCCGAGCGCAAATTCATGATGTTTTAACAGGAAGTGATGATCGACTACTTGTTGTTATCGGGCCTTGCTCAATTCACGATACACAAGCGGCTCGTGAATATGCTACGCGCCTGTCGGCTGTGCGTGAATCATTCAGCAATGAGCTATTGATTGTTATGCGTGTTTATTTTGAAAAGCCGCGTACCACTGTGGGTTGGAAAGGACTTATTAATGATCCAGATCTAGATGAGTCCTTTCAAATTAATAAAGGACTTGCTTTGGCACGCAGTTTATTGCTTGATATTAATAGCATGGGTATGCCAGCTGCGACTGAGTTTCTAGACTTAATATCGCCACAATATGTTGCTGATTTAGTTAGTTGGGGTGCTATTGGCGCACGCACAACCGAAAGCCAAGGGCATCGTGAACTTGCCTCTGGATTATCTTGTCCTGTTGGCTTTAAAAATGGCACTGATGGCAATGCAGGCATCGCTATTGATGCAATTCGTGCAGCCGAAAAGCCTCATATTTTTATGTCGTTAACAAAAGAAGGACGTTCTGCTATTTTTCATACTAAAGGCAATGAAAATTGTCATATTATTTTGAGAGGTGGTAACAATGAACCTAACTATAGCGCACCATTTGTTGCTGATGCACTCAGTAAGTTAACAAAAGCAGGGGTTAGACCTAAATTGATGATTGACTGCTCCCATGCTAATAGCAGCAAAGATTTTCAAAAACAAACGCTTGTTGCACAAAATATTGCACAACAACTTACCGAAGGCTCTCAAAGTATCATGGGCGTGATGATTGAAAGTCATTTAGTCGAAGGACGTCAAGATGTCAAAGCAGACTGCCCTCTCGCTTATGGTCAAAGCATTACTGATGGCTGCTTAGGATGGGATGCCAGCATAACAGCATTAACACTGTTAGCCGAAGGCGTGAAAGCAAGACGAAAAGTATGGCGTTAAGTATTTAATAATTAAGCGTGTAACATCTACTATTAACTTTATACCCTAAGCCTTTAAAGTTTAGGGCTTTGCTTTTCTTGCATGACAAATTTAAAAAACTTATTAATTACACGCAATAGTGATTGACTTTTTCTTCAAAAAAAAGCATAATTAGCACTCAAGTTTGCGGGATTAGCTCAGTTGGTAGAGCATAACCTTGCCAAGGTTAGGGTCGAGAGTTCGAGTCTCTTATCCCGCTCCAAATTTAGGCCGGATGGTAGAGTGGTTATACACTTGATTGCAAATCAATGAATCTCGGTTCGATTCCGGGTCTGGCCTCCAATATTTCATAACACCTATATCTACCAATAATTATTATCATTTTTTTGCTGTCGTGCAATAACACAAAACAAATCCCTTACCCTACTATTTCTTAGCTGGCAGTGATATCTTTTTTAGTGGAATTATTCTAATGATATCTTCATCCTTATAATCTCCTTTTGGTACGCTAAAAACACTATTTTGAATATCAGCAAAAATTGTATCTGTAATCGCACTCCAATCCATATTGGTATAGCTCTTTCGTTCCCTATTATTAGGAAGATTATTTTGAAGCCATGTTTTTGTTTTACTGTTATCTTCGCCACTCATTAATGCATAATAAGCGACCTTAATTGCCCAAGGTACACTGCTATAATGCGCTTCCTTTTCTTCCAGTGTTTCCTTCATTAGCTTCAAATAAATTTTACGAAACTCACCTGGCATAGTAACTCGCCAACCTTCAGACGTCCAAACAGCGTATCGAATCATTGACATTGACCCAGCCATAGAGAAACCATAATCTTTCTCGGGGCTATAATAGCGAAAGTACTCGTCATACAATCTTAACTCTTTAATACCATCTTCATTAATATCTTCAAAATATAAATCTTCTCCTACTTTTTTTCTATCTATAGAATGACCACTAGGAACATCAAATAAATAATCAGAATTTCCGCAAGCTATAGCAAATATAGAACTTAGACAGCAATGCGCACCGCCAGAATGAAACTCAGTTGCTATTGTCTGACAACCAACAGTAGGTGTATTCTCTAAATACTTTATAATAGGTGGTTTAAAAGTAGTATATTTTTTAGCGACAATTTGACCAAAATAACTAATTTCTGTATCAAAAAAGATTAAGTCAAATTCTTTTTTACCTATTGTTGTAAACTTAAAATATCCACTCCTAGTAGAAACTGCTGGTTTAACTACTACAACTGAGTTTTTATCTACATTTGCATAGTCTGCATATAAGGGATGAGATAGCGTCATTATGAAAGCAATTAGTGTAATACAAAAAACTCTCATAATTTATTTTCCTATAAAAAAATAGTCGTTACAATAGAATTTTTAAATATAAAGAACTATTCACTTTAGCGAATATTATAAGTAAAAAATAAATTAGATTTTTAAGAATAATAAAAAGATTTTTTATTGGTGCCTGAGGGGTGAAAAAAAACTGGTTTACTTTCACCGACTTGCACCAGTTTGTCGTAATTACGTCGTAATGCTACAAACTAGATTTGTGAATTGTAGCCGTCACACGTCGATTTGTAAAGATGTTTTGTATAAATCTACATCAAATACACATCAAAC
>CAMCGI010000098.1 GCA_945874205.1 Francisella tularensis subsp. holarctica | reverse complement strand
CATCGGTGTGCCCTGGTGTATGAATAACCTCACAACCGACATTGCCAGCGGTTAGGTGTTGACCATGCGCTAAGGGGGTAAAGGCAAAGTTTGTTTTTGCGCCTTCAAATAGGCAATAAGCTGCCCCAGTTTTTTTAGCAAGCTCACGCCCACCTGAGTAGTGATCGGCATGAAGGTGCGTATCAATGACAAAGTGAATACTAACGCCTTTGTCTTGTGCGAGTTGTAAAAACAAATCGACATCTTCAGGTAGAACATCAACTGCAACGGCGGAACTTTTGCCAATGCAGCCAAAAAGATAAGATAAAGATGAAAAACTGGTTTTGTGTTGAATAAAAAACATGACGCTAATTTCCTAGTTGATATGAATTTGTGCTCATTAAAACATTGATTTGAATGATTGTCAATAATATTCAAATAAAAAATTGAATGTTGTATTGTTTGTTTTTTGTCGCTATGATTAATGATACTGGTAATACTTTATTAGCCTCAGTACAATGAAGAAGTAGGCATGTTTTGTGATAAAATAAGAAAAATTAATAGCGTATAAAGCAGTTGTTCTGCTGATATGCAGGATTTAATAAGGATGATGATTATGAATTACTGATTATGTTTTCAGAACAAATTGATAGTGACTATGCGGAATTAGTTAGATTACTAGAAAGTCTTTTAGTATCGTCATCAACTGAACATCTAATCAATGTGAAAAATAAAACACACAATTTAAAAGGGGGTAAGCGGTAGTTTAGCAGCCACTGCCCTAATAAAGATTAGTACTGAACTTGATCAGCAGCTCAAAACAGAAATCGCCAGTGTTGAGCAAGTTCAACAGCTAAAAAATGCATTGGCACAAACAAAGCAGGATATTAGTCAATGGCTCGATCAGTTGTCTGTTACCAGAAATGTGAATTAGTTGTCGAAAATAGTTGATGTGATATGAAAAAGCCGCTTAATAATATTAAGCGGCTTTTTCTATTCTCACAAACAGCTTAAGGATTAAGCCACGGCACGTCTACGGAATTCACCTGTACGCGTATCGATTTCGATCATTTCGTCAGTTTCAATAAAAGCAGCAACTTGTAGTTCAAAGCCACTTGCTAATTTAGCAGGCTTCATAACTTTACCAGAAGTATCACCACGAACAGCCATTTCTGTATAAACCACTTTACGATTAATAATCGTTGGGAACTCTACCGTGATTGGCTTACCATCGTAAAAAGTCACTTCAACTTCGTCAGTCATGCCATCTTCAATATAGTTTAGGGCATCGCCTAAGTTTTCTTTTTCAACTTCATATGGATTGTAGTCGGCATCCATGAAAACGTACAAAGGATCTGCAAAATAGCTATAAGTACACGCTTTCTTTTCTAAAATGACTTGTTCAAAACGATCATCTGCCTTAACGACAGTCTCTGTACCAGCACCAGAAAGTAGATTTTTTAGCTTCATTTTAACAACAGCTGAGTTGCGACCTGATTTACTGAATTCAGCCTTTAACACGATCATTGGTTGACCTTCAAACATCATGACATTACCAGCGCGGAATTCTTGTGCGTTTTTCATTATAGAGTCTCAAAAAATTAAATTAAACCCGTTTATTATAACCGATTATCGGCTTTGCACAAAATCAATTAGTTGATTACACAAGTCAGTTTGTTGGCAAATAGTATGTGTTTTTTCATAACTAACGCGCTTTAAGTCGCTTAGTTGTATAAATGTATCTTGAACTATCTTATTGCTTAATTGCTGTTTGTTCCAATCAGTATTGAGCTGAGCAAGAACATCGGGCATAGTATAGCGATTGATAAATGCAGCGAGTTTATCCCAGTGAGCATCATCATCGGTAGAATAAATATGCCAGACAAAAGGTTTGCCAGCCCAGATAGCACGGGTAAGTGATTCTTCACCGCGCACAAAGTTCAGATCGCACAGCCAGAGTAAGTAATCAAATTGATTTTGTGGTAAAAAAGGAATCAGATGTAAATTGAGTTTACCAAGAACAAGTGTTTTACCTGTCGTTAGTAATTCATTGGGAAATAATATTTGAGCGTTCGTGCGCAGTTTTCCTTCAGGTAAGTAGGCATCGATGATCGTTGGTTGTTGGCTAAGTTGGCTTAATAGTTCTGGTAACGCACTGTTTTCATAACCAAAGAGTGATAGCTTAATGCTATTATTTTGTGGTATTGGAATTTGCCAACAATAACACCAGTTGTTTTGTTGGTGTTGATTATTACAAAAAGCATCCCTTTCTGCTAAAAGCGTTTTTTCACGCAGCAATCCGCCTGTCTGTGAGGTAATTCCAGGGAAAAAAAACCATTTTTTTAAGCCATCAGATTGATAAGAGGGGAGACCATGACAGCCAACAACCCAATCTTCGCAACTAAAATAGTCTAAATTAACGCATCTACTGCCGTTGTTAACCATTGCTTCACGATAGTTGTCAGGCAGAGTGCAGGCAAAGGCTTCAATCACAATGGGTGCTGGATTAGTTTCTAAAAAAGGTATTGTCCACTGTTGAACCTGAATACCGTGCAAGGTTTGTACTTTCTCACTCACTGCAGTTTCTGCTACTAGCAATCTTAGTGCCTTGAGATCGTCAACAAATAGAGTCACAGGTTGTTGGTGTTCATGGCAAAGTTGGTGTGCAAGTCGCCATGTCGTGCCAATATCACCATAGTTATCGATGACAGCACAGAAAATATGCCAGTGCATTATGCGTTAATCATCGCGATTTTTTAATCCAAGCCATGTAATACTAATAATCAGCAAAATAACAAAAAAGACAACGTACCAAAATCCATGTGGGTTGTCATTAAAAGGTATGCCACCGACATTCATGCCGAATAATCCTGCGACCATATTCACAGGCAATGCCAACACACTAATTCCCGTAATAATATACAAGCTATGATTCGTTTGCTCGCTGATAATAACGGCAATTTCTTCTTGTAATAGTTTTATGCGCTCTTGCAGTCCCGACATATCATGTAGCGCTGTAGAGAATTCTTCTGTTGCCTGTCGTAATTCATAAATGTCTGCTTCTGATATCCATTTTGGGGGGCGATTAATCAGACGAAACAGGGCGGAAGGTTCTGGAGCAAGTAAGCGTTGTAGACGAATTAAAATACGACGTAGTCCACCGAGTTGATTACGTTTATAGTTCAATTTACCAGCTAAAAAGTTATCTTCAATGACATCAATTTTGGTTGTTACTTCACGCATAATCTGCACCATAACATCTGCTTGATCACGAAACAGTTGGGCAAGTAAGTCTGTAGGTGAGCGAAAAAGTATACCTTGCTGCACAATAATACGTAGTTGATCGATGGATCTGAGTGGTTTTTGACGAACAGTAATGAGTGTGCGATTATCAGCACTAACCCACAGTGTCGCAATTTCAGAAGGCTCAAAATCAAAGCCATAACGCACATCGTTAACAATGGCAAGTAAATGCTTATCAGCCAGTTCGATTCGGGTTGAACTGGCATGTTCGGTGAAAGACTCGTAGAACTGATTAGGTAAATTCAAGTTTTCCTCTAGCCAGCGCTTGGTTAGGTTATTGGATAAATTGAAGTGCAGCCAAATAAAATCTGTTTCAGTTGTGTCTGAGTCCCCCAGACGCTTAAGCCAACGCGATGCCGCAGTTAAATCAATCGGTTTAGCTGCGTGGTTTTCCATAAACCAAAAACCATATAATAAACCCTGATTGTTATCAGTGATATTTGGTTTTTTGCGTTCGCTTGGCACAATTGCCATTATCTTTTCCTTACTTAGTTCGCTAAACGTGTCTGCCACGATTGAACCGTATTCTCTAGCAAAGTAGCAATTGTCATCGGACCTACGCCACCAGGTACAGGGGTAATCCAGCTAGCGTGTTCGGCAGCAACTGCTGTTTCAACATCGCCACACAGGCTACCATTTTCTAAGCGATTAATACCCACATCAATGACAATAGCACCATCTTTAATCCAGTTGCCAGGGATGAAGTTGGGAATGCCCACACCAACGACCACTAAGTCGGCACGCCCCACTTCTTCTTGCAAGTTTTTGGTAGCACTATGGCAAATGGTGACGGTAGCTCGTTCGTTAAGGAGTTCTAGCATCATGGGTACGCCCACGATATTGCTTGCACCTACGACGCAAGCATGCAATCCGCGCAAAGGAATGCCTGTTTTAGCGAGCATCGTCATCACTCCTGCAGGGGTACAAGGACGTAATAACGGACGACGCTGTGCCAAGCGACCAAAATTAAAGGGATGGAAACCATCGACATCTTTGGCAGGATCGATACGCTCTAATAACATATCGCTATCAAGATGTTTAGGTAGGGGTAGTTGTACTAAAATACCATCGACCAACGGGTCAGCATTGAGTTGGTCAATGAGTGCCAGTAATTCCGCTTCTGTTGTTTCCGCTGGCAGTTTATGGCTAAAAGAAGTAATGCCAGCTTTGGCACAACCGTTTTCTTTGTTGCGAACATAAACTTGAGAGGCGGGGTCACTGCCTACCAATACCACAGCTAACCCAGGGGCGCGTTTACCCATTGTGGTTTCTGCACCGACTTTTTGTGCTAAACCAGTAATAATTTCATCACGAATGATATTGCCATTAAGAATTTGTGCGCTCATCGTCCTTCTCCTTTATTTATAAATAAGCTTAAAAAGCTCATCCCATTGCTCATACCATGTAGCTGGGGAAACAAGCTTTAAGAGTTCATGAACAATATCAACATTGTCATCAATAGACATATTGAGTTGCATTAGTGCCTTTTTGCAAATATCACTAACATCGTCTTTTGTTGCAATAACCGCATAGTTTTTATTAGCTAATTCCTGCTTTAAAAAGTTTACATAGTTCAGTTGATGACTATCCGTGTTATTACAGAAGTTTTTATATATCTCCGATTTATTGAAGGTATCCTTCTTCTTATTAAGCCAATGCTTTACCTTGCCAAAATACTTAGGCTCATTTTGTTCATTTATGTAAGTAACATGGGAAGAAAAATGATCATCCACTATTTTTGCTAACATGTTTACGTGCATCTGTTGATAAAGATGGTTACTGGTATCATTTAACTGGTGGTGATAAGTATTGATAGATTTTAAAAAGCTAAGCATCAAATTGAACAGCTTTTGCAAGTCTGTGAGCAATACCGATTCAAATGTATAGAAAGGAAAAATTACCGTCGATCCAATTTTCTTCATTTCTGCTTTTAATTGATCTCTTTGCATATCCGTAAACCAATCAGCATCCATCACCATTAAGGACTTTTCCCACAGTGTTTTTTCATTCTTAATTTGAGAAAATAATATTTTGTAGCTTTTGATATTAAGTAGCAAATTGTCTACACCATCAAAACTCCAGTACATGATGTTTTTCTTTGCGCTGTCTCGAGATTTTTTATCCATAAGAACGTCGATATATTTTGCATCACTAAGTCCCTCAACAAAAATGATCTTATCTGCTTCTAAGGCATTAATAAAATCTAATGAGCTTTCCCCACCCAACTCTTTCAATATCTTGAGTTTATAGGTTTCTTGAAAGCCTTGCTTATTTGATGCAGAAATACCACAACCCATAGGTTGATAATTTTTTATAGCAGTATTTTCTAAATGAAAAATATGATTAGGGTTTGCACTCCTAATGAGGCTTTCATTGTGCGTTGTAATGAAAATCTGCGTTTTTTCAGTGTGCTTGACAAGAAAATTTAGCAGTCTTTTTTGAATATCTCTATGAATATGAGAATCAGGTTCATCTAATAAAATTAAATTTAAATCTGTTTTTTTCTCATACACAGATAATAATATTTCAATAATCTGTAATGTACCGCTACCTAGCAAGGAAATGTCTTTATAGGCATCACGATCTGACAATTTTATTTTAATATTAATGCTAATATCATGGTTATAATCACCAAATTCTTTATAGGAGACATTATATTGATTATTATTTAAGATATAAGATAAACTTTTTTGGAACTCCACTCTGTCTTCATTTTTGATTTTATGTAATCGATTACGAATAACTTCGATAGATTTCCTTCTTTGAATCTTATACTTAATGACTGCATCTCTCTCAAATTCCTCATCAAAAAGTAAGTGAGCTACAGGTGACGCATAGATACTACTAATAGGGCAAGGAAAATGTTGAAAAATTTGATTAAAAACTTTATAGTCTAAAATCGATTGATTAACATGAACTTCATAATTATTACCGCTAACGCTACATAGATAAAACCCTATCGCTATCTTTTCTTTTTCATGTAAAAAATCAACCTGAATATAAACATTTTGGCTTATGTCTAAATTATAAAATAAATCTTCATAATTAGGGCTTCTAACACTAACTATTTCATTAAAGTCATAATAATTCTTAGATTGATTTCCTAAACGATAGTCTCCTTGCGTTAAGTTAAGTTTTTTATCACTTTTCTCTGCCTGCTTAATCAACTTAATAAAACATTCATGCCATAGCGCAATCGCTTCTAGGAGCGTAGTCTTTCCACAATTATTTACACCTGTAAAAATGTTAATATCAGGATGAAATTCAACAGTGACCTCTTCAAATTTCTTGAAATTTTTAATGTTGATTCTGTGCATTTTCATAAGACTACCCTCCTATTTACTTTACTTACAACCCCTTCATCACCGTTTCAACAACCGATAGGGTTTGAGCAATATCATCATCGCTATGTGCAATCGATAAAAAGCTGGCTTCAAAGGCTGACGGGGCTAAATAAATACCTTGGCGCAACATGCCGTGGAAAAACTTCTTAAAGCGTTCGATATCCCCCGCAACAACTTGCTCATAACGCGTTACTTGCTTATCTGTGGTGAAGAAGAAACCAAACATACCGCCAACGCTATTAGTGGTGAAGGGAATGCCGAGTTTGTCGGCAATCGCTTGCATCCCTGTTGTTACAGCTTGTGTCTTGGCGCTTAAGCGATTATAGAAACCATCGGCTTGTAATAGAGCTAGTGTCGTTAGACCAGCTGCCATCGCCACAGGATTACCCGACAAAGTACCCGCTTGATAAACGGGCCCTAAGGGCGCGATACGTT